>CAZKUH010000093.1:0-7704 GCA_964555895.1 uncultured Enterobacterales bacterium | reverse complement strand
TACGAGATAGCTTCAGGTGACTGGAGTTCAGACGTGTGCTCTTCCGATCTATTTTAAATTTTAAAAAATTTAAAATTATAGTGAAAATAAAATCCAGTGTGAAGCAGAAGAAATTAAAAAATATAGTTAATGTAAAGTTTGGTTTGAGGCAAAAAATTTTATTATTAAGACAGCATGATCACCATAAAAAAGTTAAAAATATATTTCAGGAAAATAAAATCCCAACCTGGTTACGCTGCAATTGGCCTTTAATTTTTGTAAATGATGAATTGATTGCGATCTGTGGTGTTGCCGCAGTTAAACAGCAGACTGCGACATCGGAAGATTTTGACTTCTCATCCAAATGTATCTTTTCCTGGGGGCTAAATGGGCATCTTGAAAGAACTGATAAAATTTTCTAATTTTGATTTTGGCATGGGTTTTCCAAACAAATAACCCTGTCCTAGATGATAGCCTAATGCGGTCAGAGTCGAGAGTTGTTCATTTGTCTCGATACCTTCTGCTATTGTGCCCATGTTAAGACTTGAAGCTAATAGCTTGATAGTTTTAACTATTGCCATATTTTCTCTTCGCAAATGGAGTGATTGCACAAAAGTTTGATCCAGTTTAAGCACGTCAAATGGAAAGTTATGTAAATAATTCAATGAAGAATAACCAGTGCCAAAATCATCAAGATAAATTTCAACACCATGATTTTTTAAACCCTCAATAAGGTTTTTTGCCGATTGAAAACTGTGTACTAGGACACTTTCAGTGATCTCAAGTTTTAATTTTTTCCCTGGTATTTTATGGCTTTTGAGTAAACCTTCTATCAGTGCTAATGGTTCACCAAGAGAAATTTGTTTTGGCGACATATTGACACTCATACTTAAATTTTTCAAGATGGTCGAGTCTTCCCATTGTTTTAGTGTTTGACACGCCATATCTAAAACCTTGGCGCCGATTTCTAAAATAAAACCGGTTTCTTCTGCTATTGGAATAAATAAATCAGGACTTACTTGTCCAAGTTTTGGATGATTCCAACGCAGTAGTGCTTCGACAGAAACCACTTTGTGAGATGTGAGGTTAATGATGGGTTGAAAGTATAATTCTAATTGGTCATTATCTATGCTGCGTTTGAGTTCATGTTCAAGCTGTAATCGATCCCTTACCCGTTCATGCATGCTTTCATCAAACAAACAAAATCTTGCTTTACCTTCAGATTTTGCCTGATACATAGCAGCATCTGCATCCCGCATAATCTGTTCTGGAGATTCAGTATATTGATTTGAAAGTCTAATGCCAATACTACAACTACTTGATATTTCCTGTTCGTCAATGATGATACTTTTTTGTAAACTTTTCTGGATTCGGTCTGCAACTTCAATAACGAATTTTTCATCATTGAGACCATCGAGCAGGATAGAAAACTCATCACCGCCCAGTCGAGAAACAGTATCTTTAGGTCGAACACAATCCAGCAGACATTTGGCAACCCAGTTTAATAGCAAATCGCCGGCATGATGTCCAAGACTATCATTGATGATTTTAAAACGGTCAAGGTCTAAAAATAATACTGCAAAGGGTTGCTCTTCATCTCGGGAGATTCTTGCCAATGCGTGTGACAAGCGATCATGAAATAACACCCGATTCGGTAATGTAGTCAAATTATCATGTAAGGCATCATGTTCTAATTGTTTTTCAATATTTTTACGTTCTTCGATATTGGTTAATAATATACTGTTGGTAGTTTCCAATTCCTTTGTTCTTTCGAGGACTCTTTTTTCGAGTTCATCATTGACAAGTTTTAATTTTCTATTTGCAGCAGCAATGGAATCAGCATCTTTTTTTCTTAATATTGCAGTTGCGATATGTCTTCCAACAAAAGTTAATAAGGTTTTTTCCCGGTCGGTATAATTGTATTCCTTATCGTAACTTTGCACTGCTAATACGCCAAAAGTGGTACTGTTGTCTTTCAATGGTACACCGAGCCAGGATTCAGCTACCTTTCCTCGACCAGGAAAATGTTGATGACTTTTTCTTGAGAATAAAGTTGATCGACCACTATTAATTACTTGCTCGGTCAAGCCTTGATTTGAAATGAGTGGTCTGGGTTTGCCAATTTTTTCAAATTCATCTTGATAATACGGGAATTCAATTGTTTTTCTTTCATCATCAAGCAGAGCGACGTAGAGATTTCTTGAATAAATTAATTCCCCGATAATTTCATGAATTTTACTGAAAAAACCTTTTAGATCTTGGGTCGTGTTGGTAAGTTCAGTGATTTTAAAAAGTACCGATTGCAATTGTTCTGCACGTTTTCTTTCCTGAATTTCACTTTCCAAATCTTTATTGATATGTTCAAGTTGTGCCGTACGGCTTTGCACCCTGTCTTCCAGTAGTGAATTAGCATCTTGCAGCTCTTGTTCAAATTGTTTTCTTTTGAGAACGAGGGCAATTTGTCTTGAAACAAACTGTAACAGGGCTTCATCGCCTTTGGTATATTTAAATTTTTCTTTATAACTTTGTACCACCAAAGCGCCCAGCACCTTGTTTTTATAACGCAAAGGCAGTCCGAGCCAGTCGACACATTGTGCACCATAATTTTCAACATGTCCCTGTTGTTCCAAAAGATTGAGCTTGTCACCATCTGCGTGTAAAATTTCTCCCGTTCTTAAGACATAACCTGTTGCTGTCCTTCTGAGGGTTTTCACCGGGAGTTCAGCCAGACTGCCGACATCCACGGTATCGACTGAGTCGACAAAATAAACAAATTGTACGGTTTTTTTACTGTCGTCATAAAGCGCGAGGAAAAAGTTCTCTGCGTAGGTCAGATCGGCAACGGCCTCATGAATGGCCTGATAGAATTCCTCCATTGATTCAGTCTCGGCTGATATTTCAGTGATCCGATACAGCGCCGCCTGGATAGTCTGTGATTGAGACAATTGACCTTCGAGGCTTAATGATTTATTTAACAGGTTTTTATTCATGCTCTCTAATGAAAACAACAAGTTGGCAACTATAGTTGTTCTAACTATAGTTGAGCAATTGGAATTTTGCTATATATTATCAGGTGAAATTGTACTTTGGGCGGAACGGGAAGAGTTAGCTAAGTCTTTGTTAATTGAGAAAAAATTTTTAATTTCGAGTTTTTTCTGCATGGCGTCGTGGTAGCCGTGCTGGATGAGTGCTCTGGTAAAGGATTTCTCGAAAAGTAAATAACTCAAGATATTGCTGCCTTCACCATTGGTAATACCGGCTCTATCAAGGAAAAAGCGCAGTAATTTTGGTAGGCTGTTGATATGATCTGCTGCCAGTTTATCCACATCAAAATCAGGAGAGAATCTGAGGATATCAATATGTTTTAATGTCGTTCCTTTCTTTTTCAAGGTTTTGTCCGGTATGAGTTCCAGCGTGGCATTGATACGTTGTAATCTTTCAAGATCACCTTCTAATGAGTCAGTAAAGACACTATCCATCAAGCGGCCGCTAATGTCAGCAATACTTGGGTAGCGTATTTGCGGGGGTCTGTTTAACTGGAAAATATCGGGAGAATCTGTGGTGATGACCAATATTTTATCAGCCCCCATATGTAAAGATGGGCTAATCGGAGAGAGGAAGCCCACACTGCCATCACCAAAGTATTCGCGGTTTATTTTTACCGCCGGGAAAACAATAGGAATAGCCGATGAAGCCATAATATGCTTGATATTGATATGATCCTTAATACCGATTCGATGATAACGTTTCCAGTTTGAGATAGCGGCAGTCGATTGATAAAATGTCACCGAGTCACCGGAATGATAACCGAATGCGGTAACACTTACGGCATGAAGGTGACCCGCGGTAATATTTTTTTCAATTTTATCAAACGGGATTACCTCGGTTAAAAATTCTTCCATGGGCTCATTCATAAAAAGCGAGAGCGGTTTTCTCTTAGCACCTGATGAGCGCAGAAACTGTCCAATCCAGCGCAGGGTGTTTTTCAATAAACCCGACCAGCCAACTCGATAAATCCGAGCGACATGTAGTGATAGCCAGGCTTGCTCTAGCCGGCGAATACCTATCCTGGGACGATGCGCATAAGCAGCCATGAAGGTACTGTTAATCGCACCAGCTGACGCGCCTGCAATGATATGGAATGGGTTAGTTCCATCAGGTGGCAGCACTTCCAGAATGCCTTTTAATACGCCGACCTGGTAAGCAGCTTTTGCACCACCTCCGGTGAGGACCAGGCCTATTTTGGGCGGGGCGTTGTCTTTGTTAAACCATGGCATGGTAAATGTCCTGAATCTGTCAATTGAGCAAAAAGTCTAATCGCCGGTTAACCAATATTTTTTTAAACTCGACAACACTTTATCGGGATACTGGGTTTTACCCTGTGAACCGTTATAACGAGCAAGTGCGCGTGAAAGTTGTTGTTTTTCCTTTTTAATGTAAAGACTCAAAATAGTAGAGCCATATTTAAGATTGGTTTCGATATCAAACAGGTTATCATCGTCATGCCCTATTTCTGTGATCCAGAAAGGCATGATCTGCATTAATCCCCTGGCACCCGATTTTGAGATTGCGAAGCGATCAAAACCACTTTCTATATCAATCACCGATAGTACTAATTGAGGATCCAGCCTCGCTCTGACCGCTTCTTTATGCACGGCTTTAAGCAAGCTCATTCTTTCTTTGAGCGGGATATGTTTGGCGCGTTTACGCAATCGATTGGACATATCAAGCAGCCATACCTTGGCATCGAATTTATCGACAAACTCAGAGTCAGATTCGATAGCGAGCTTTAGCAAGCGTTTAAATTCAGCTGTCGGGGGTTGCTGCTTCGCGGCAAAAGAAATCACCGGCGCCAACAGCAGGAAAAAAGTCAATATCAAAGCGACGTTGTTGTGGTTAAAAAGTTGTTTGCTGTATAAAATCATAAATAATCAAGTTAACACTTCTTGTAGTTTCTTTTTCATAAATGACAGAACCGAATCAAGCGGGATGTTAATAGAATCTTCATCCCGTCTGCCCTTATACTCTATTTCATTGTTGTCCATGGCTCTTTCCCCAATGACCAGACGATGTGGAATGCCAATTAATTCCATATCGTTGAACATGACGCCTGGGCGTTCTTTACGATCGTCAAAAAGTACTTCTACTCCAAGTGTAGTCAATTCCTGGTAAAGTTTCTCACAAGCAGCCTGGACTCGTTGTGAGCGATGATAATTTATCGGTACCAAAGCCAAATGAAAGGGGGCGATTGCCAGGGGCCAGATAATCCCTTTTTCATCGTGATTTTGTTCAATGGCAGCGGCTACTGTTCTCGAGACACCAATACCATAACAGCCCATAGCAAGTGGAACAGACTTACCATTTTTATCCAAAACAGTGGCCGCCATAGATTTGCTGTATTTTGTGCCAAGCTGGAAAATATGGCCGACTTCAATGCCACGTTTAATCTTCAGCGTGCCCTGAAGATCAGGGCTGGGATCGCCATTTTGGACATTTCGGATATCTTCAATGGCTGCATAAGTGGCATCTCTGTCCCAATTGACCTGTTGCAAGTGAAAACCGTCTTTGTTCGCTCCACAGGTAAAATCACTCATCATGGCTGCAGAGCGGTCGACTATTACTGTGATGTTTAAATCTACAGGGCCTATCGATCCCACACGACATTTTAGAGTGGATTGAATCGCTTCCTGGCTTGCCATGGTTAAAGGTGAATAAACTTGTTTGAGGTGGCTGGCTTTGGTCTCATTGAGATGATGATCACCTCTGAGCACCAGCGCAACCAGCCCTTCAGCTTGACCTTGTTCATTTATCCCTTCGACGATGAGTGTTTTTATTAACTGCTTAGGCTGTATGTCAAGGACGCGGGCGACGTCCTCTATACTGTGAGAATCTGCTGTGGCAATTTCTGACATTTGTGCTGTGGCAGCGGGCCGTTGTTGTGGCGGCATAAGTGCCTCAGCCTTTTCGATGTTGGCGGCATAATCACTGCCGTCACTGAAGGCAATAGCATCTTCTCCAGATTCTGCCAGCACATGAAACTCGTGTGAGCCTGAGCCTCCAATAGCGCCGGTATCGGCAATGACTGACCTGAATTCAAGTCCCATTCTATTGAAGACATTATGATAGGCTGCATGCATCACTTGGTAGGTGGTTTCAAGAGACTGCTGATCGATATGAAACGAATAAGCATCTTTCATCAAAAATTCCCGGGCACGCATGACACCGAAACGAGGACGAATTTCATCACGAAATTTATTTTGCAGTTGGAATAACGTCATGGGCAGTTGTTTGTAACTTTTTATTTCATCACGTACAAAATCGGTGATAATTTCTTCGTGGGTTGGTCCGAGACAAAATTCTCGTTGATGGCGGTCATGAAAGCGGAGTAACTCTGGGCCAAACTCGTCCCAGCGTCCGGATTCCTGCCAGAGTTCTGCTGGCTGAACACTTGGCATCAGACATTCAATGGCTCCGGTTGCCTGCATTTCTTCACGAACAATATTTTCAACTTTTTTTAGCACTCTCAGCCCAGTGGGCAACCAATTATATAAACCAGAGGCGAGTTTTCTTATCATGCCGGCTCTCAGCATTAATTTATGACTGATGATCTCGGCATCACTGGGATCTTGTCGTAGTGTTGCAAGCAGGTATTTACTGGTGCGCATTGTGCGTACTGATCTCCGTTAAAGATAAAGTGGGTTGTATGCTATTGTATCGCAATGACACTGGCGAAAGAAGTCGAGGGCCAGAGAAATAAAGAATCTTTGAGACCTTTGCCACTGTTTGGTAAAAGGTCTCATATAGATGGGATTTTTAAAACCTGAGGCCGCAGTTTGACATGAACCGGGCGAAACATTGTATTTGTTAATAAGGAGGGAGATATTTTAACTCACCCCTTGAAAATAGTATAAAATCCCTGACATTAAATATACCCGTGAGTTGAGGTTAAAAAGAGTGAATCAATATGCCAATTTATGAATATGAATGTCGGTCCTGTGGCCATGAATTAGAAAAATTACAAAAACTCAATGATCCGCTACTCACCGAATGTCCGGTTTGTCATCAACAGACCTTAACAAAATTAATTTCTGCCGTAGGCTTCCAACTAAAAGGCGCCGGTTGGTATGAGACCGATTTCAAAAATAAAAAAGGCACGAACAAAGAACCTGAAGGCAAGAATGACAAATCCGCAAAAAAAGCTAAAGCTGTTGCCACTGTAGAGAACAAAGGGACAAAAAATCCGGCACCATCCAAATGAACCCAATAAAGTAAATGAACCCGATAAAGGTAAAATAGCTCAATCACAGTTTATTTTGTAGCAGGCTTCTCCATCAATTGGTTAACCAGATATGCCAATCTATCTGAATCCGGATCAGAAATCTTTGTTTTGGCTATTATTTCACCTGAGCGGTTAATGAAAAATGTGCTGGGAGTACTGGTTACATGCCATTGTTTCGCCACCTCATCACCCTCAAGTCCAAGACGATAGCTGAATCCTCTTTCCTTCATATGCTTAATGGGATCGCCGTCTTCATCCATAATATCAATGGCGATAATTTCCAAACCTTCATCTTGATAAAATTGATAAAATTTTTCCAGACCAGGCATGAGTTTGGCGCAGTAGGGACACCAGGTAGCCCAAAATAAGACTATAACAGGACGCCCTTTGTAATCTGACAAAGAAAACTGTTGATTGTTGGCATCGGTGAGAGTGAAGTCTGGAGC
>CAZKUH010000092.1:0-7719 GCA_964555895.1 uncultured Enterobacterales bacterium | reverse complement strand
CAGGTCGGAACCACCACCATGAATATCAAAAGTATCACCCAAACAACAGGTGGACATTGCCGAACATTCAATATGCCATCCAGGTCGGCCATCTCCCCAGGGAGAAGGCCAGGCAGGTTCTGCTTTTTTACTGCGCTTCCACAACACGAAATCGACTGAATCTTCTTTATCATCAGCGACTTCAATTCTGCAACCGGCCCGTAATTGTTCGACATTCTGACCGGAAAGACGGCCATAACCGGTAAATTTACTCACATCAAAATACACATCGCCCAGCGCTCCCTGATAAGCAAAACCACCTAAAATCAAGTTCTCTATCATGCTGATGATTTCTTTAATATGATGGGTTGCTCGGGGTTCCTGATCTGGGGCAAGGATACCTAATGAAGCAAAATCCTGGTGCATTTCCTCAATATAAAAATCCGTTAAATCGCCATAAGGTTGTGCTTTTTCTTCTGCCCGCTGGATGATTTTATCATCGATATCTGTAATATTTCTCACATAGGTCAACTCATAACCCGCAAAACGTAAATATCGCGTCATCACATCAAAATTAACAAATGTTCGGGCATGACCCATATGACAATGATCATAAACTGTTACGCCACAGACATACATTTTCACCTTTCCCGTTTCAATCGGTTTAAAAATTTCTTTTTTTCTTGTAAGGTTATTGAATATTTGTAACATCGAGCTGTCCTTGAAGAAACTGAAGCCATCAACCGCAGCACAAATAATTGTGTTCAACTAATAGCTTCAATCTGGCTTACTAAAATTTAAATTTAGAATAAACATTTACCCATCACTCACAAGATTATATCATTGTCTGCAAGCTAACCACAGCAGCACAGAATATAATTTTGCTGTAGAGAAATTGAGGATAATTTCAATGAAGAAAATTCAATCTCTAGTTATTCTTTTATTTATATCCAGTTTTTCGGTATTCGCCAGTGAAAATCCTAAAGTTATTATTGAAACATCCAAGGGAAACATTGAAGTCGAACTTTTCCAAGATAAAGCGCCTGAAAATGTGCGTAATTTCCTGCAATATGTAAACGGTGGATATTATGATGGCCTCATTTTTCACCGGGTAATTAAGGGTTTTATGATCCAGACTGGAGGTTATGATGCACAAGGAAAAGCAAGAGCAACATTACCACCCGTGCGCAACGAGAGTGCAAATGGCTTATCCAATAAAAAATGGACCCTCGCCATGGCGAGATCAGCAGACCCGGATTCTGCCACCAGCCAGTTTTATATCAATACCGGTAATAACAGAAATCTCGATTACAGACGAGGGAAAAAAGGTTATAGCGTTTTTGGTCGTGTAATCAATGGAATAAATGTGGTTAAAGCTATTGAAAAAGTCGAAGTTGGCCCCGATCTATATCTGGGCAAGAATCGCCCGGATGAAGATGTAGTGGTACTTAAAGTCCGACTTGTTAAAAGTCAAATTTCAAAATAGTGGACGATTCCAAGCAAAACATTAATAGTAACCCAACAAAGAAACCATTTTGATTACTTAACAGGAGATATTATGGTTATTTTCGAAACAAACAAAGGTGATTTCACCTTTGAACTTTACCCTGAAAAGGCGCCAAAAACAGTTGAAAATTTTTTACATTATGTCGATGAAGGTTTTTATGATAACACCATCTTCCATCGGGTTATTCATAATTTCATGATCCAAGGTGGTGGTTTTGAAACAGGCATGAAGCAAAAAGAAACCGCAGACCAGATTGAAAATGAAGCATCTAACGGTCTGTCAAATGAAATGGGTACGGTCGCCATGGCCAGAACAAATGAACCTCACTCGGCCAGCAGTCAGTTTTTTATTAATGTCAAAGATAACAATTTCCTTGATTTTCAAAGTGAAACATCACAAGGTTACGGTTATTGTGTCTTTGCCAAGGTTACCGAAGGTATAGATACTATTCTCACCATCAAGGCAGTCAAAACAAGCAATTCCGGAATGCACCAGGATGTCCCGATTGACGATGTGATTATTGTAAAAGCCTACCAGAAAAAAGATTAGGCCAGACGATGGACTTCCTTATTTCAGATCTGCATCTACAGCAAAAACAGCCTCAAGTACCGAGGCTGTTTTTTCATTTTATGGAAAATATTGCCACCACAGCTGATACTCTATACGTTCTGGGTGATCTGTTTGAATATTGGGTTGGTGATGATTTTAGCGATGAATTAACACATGCTGTCATTACCGCCTTTCATCAGTACGCGCAGAATCACGGTTTATTTTTTATTCATGGTAATCGTGATTTTCTGCTTGGCACTGAATTTTTCTGCCAAACTAACGGTGTATTTTTGCCCGATCCTTCCGTGGTGACTATTGGGGGTATTGAAACATTACTCATGCATGGTGATAGTCTTTGTACACTGGATAAAGACTATCAGAACTTTCGCCAGATGGTCAGAAAAGAAAGTTGGCAGCAAGCATTTTTATCGCAGCCGTTAGCAAACAGGATAAAATCAGCCCAAGAACTTCGTGACAACAGCATGCAACAACAAAATCAAAAAGCCAACAATATTATGGATGTTGCCACAGAAGAAGTGCTGAAAGTGATGCAGCTTCATCAAGTCAGCCGATTAATCCACGGTCATACCCATCGACAAAAACACCATCGACTAAAAATTGATGGGATCGCCGCAGAAAGGATAGTCCTGGGAGACTGGGGCGAAAACGGTAATTATTGTCAATGTGAAGATGGTAAAGCAGAATTAATCACTTTTCATCTGCCCGACTAATTTGCCTGTCCTGGCCCAGTCGGGTTGTTTTCACATCAAAGCATAAATCCATTCATCATTCACTGTCCTTCAGCGTAAGACTTCAATGCCATCCCGACGATAACCTTAATGTTTCAACTATAACCGCGATGTTATGCCGATGCGCTATCTTGTCCTACAGCCCCCAACGGAGGGCTTGACATGGCTTTTAAGATCCTTCAACTACATTCAGGACGACAAAATTTTTAGCGCTGCAGATCAAAGCAAACCTTACCATATGCCAAGGCGTCACCTTGTCAATTCCTAGGCTTCACCTTGTCCCGACTTTGAACCTAGCCTCTCCAGTGCCCCCATACCATTCTATAGCTATTATCATTGTTGTAGGGAAACGGTAGCATTTTAAAACGGAACGAATTCCAATCGATAGTTGCTTATTTTTGAATGATGGCTTGACCACTTTTTACAATTTGCTCGGCACTTCCTCTGGGTGGAATATTAAGGCCCTTTATCACGGCGGGTCTTTCTGCTATCAACTTGAGCCAACGTTGTAAATGTTCTAGATCATCAATGTTCACCCCCGACCAATCGTAAGTTCTAACCCAGGCCCAATGAGCAATATCAGCAATACTGTATTCTCCAACGAGGTATTCATTTTGCTGTAATCGGCCATCGATTACGGTCATTAATCTTTTAACTTCGTGCTGATAACGGTTTATCACCACATCAATTTTTTCCGGAAAATACCGATAAAAAACATTCGCCTGCCCCATCATTGGTCCGATCCCGGACATCTGGAACATCAGCCATTGTAATATTTCATAATGTTCATTTTTATCCTTGCCAAAAAACATGCCAGTTTTCTCTGCCAGATAAACCAGTATGGCTCCCGATTCAAACAGGACAAAATCATCATTATCGTGGTCCACGATGACCGGGATCCGGCCATTGGGATTCATCTGCAAAAATTCTGTTGTTTTTTGGTCATTTACACGCAAATCAAGCCCAAACAACTGATAAGGTAAATTCATTTCTTCGAGCACAATGGAAATTTTTTGTCCATTGGGTGTGGCAGCGGTATAAAAATCTATCATTTAATGCTCCGTTTAAAAGCGGGTGCTTAAGCTATTGTGATGAACATGTCAGCATATGCAAACTAAAGTACCATATTTTCTTCTACGATATTTTGTTCTACTAGGCAAAGACCCTGTCATGATTCATAATAGCGAACAAAAATCACCGTAAATGACTACAACCATGGACCAACTGATTAAACAGCAGGATCTTGATTTTCTTCTCTATGACTTTTTGAAAGTCGAATCGTTACTGCAATATCCATTTTATGCCGACCATAACAGAGAAACTTTTGCCGCCGTCATCGATATCGCAAAAAAATTATCTGAAAAATACTTTTTGCCGCATAATGCTAAAGGAGATGAACATGAACCAGAATTTGACGGTGAAAATGTTCATCTTATTGCTGAAGTCAAAGAAGCCGTTGAACAATATGCTGCGGCAGGCTTCATTGCCGCCCGTCATAATTACGACAATGGCGGCATGCAGCTACCTGCGGTTATCGCCTCGGCGTGCCAAAGTTTTTTCTTTTCAGCCAATCCTGCCACAGCTGGTTATCCTTTTTTAACCACCGCTGCCGCCAATGTTATCACCAGCTTTGCGTCCCCAAAGCAGAAACAACAATATTTAGCACCCATGCTACAGGGACGTTTTTTTGGCACGATGGCACTGACTGAACCGGATGTAGGCTCCTCCCTGGCAGATATTAAAACTTCAGCCATAAAACTTGAGAATGAAGATGCTTACCTAATCAAGGGTCAGAAAATGTTTATCTCTGGCGGTGAGCATCCCCTCGGTGACAACATAATTCATCTGTTATTGGCGAGAATTAAAGGGGCACCTGCTGGGGTAAAAGGCATTTCGTTATTTATCGTGCCAAAATTCCTACTCCATGATAACGGCGATATTGACAAAAAAAATGATGTGCAACTGGCAGGATTACTGCATAAAATGGGTTTTCGCGGTACCACCTCAACCGTTTTAAATTTTGGCGAACAAAATCAATGCCGGGGTTTCCTCGTAGGCGTACCGCATCAGGGTTTGAAGTACATGTTTATGATGATGAATGAAGCCAGAATTGGTGTTGGCCTAGGAGCAGCTTCCATAGGTTATCGCGGTTATTTAAGCTCGTTAGCCTATGCAAGAGAACGAACACAAGGCCGGCACCCTTCAAATCGCGACCCATCCAGCCCGCCACTTCATTTAATTGAACACGCAGATATTCGCCGTATGCTGCTGGCGCAGAAATCCTTTGTAGAAGGCAGTTTGGCGCTTTGCCTGTATGCGGCAAAATTAATGGACCAAGCTGAAGCCGATCCAGATG
This sequence comes from uncultured Enterobacterales bacterium, assembly GCA_964555895.1. Taxonomy (GTDB): domain Bacteria; phylum Pseudomonadota; class Gammaproteobacteria; order Enterobacterales; genus DRNA01. The sequence continues at coordinate 2,579 of CAZKUH010000092.1, read as the reverse complement.
CTAATGAGCGATTACAAGCCCATGACTTGCTGGATCTTTTAACACCGGTTGTGAAATCTTTTCCGGCTAAATACGCCACTGAAGCCAATGATCTTGCCATTCAAGTATTAGGTGGATCAGGATATACCCGTGATTACCCGGTTGAACAATGTTATCGGGATAATCGTTTAAACTCTATTCACGAAGGGACTCATGGTGTCCAGGCCCTCGATCTGTTAGCTCGAAAACTATGGCAAAAAGATGGTAAGACGCTACAAAATTTGCTCGATTTAATCCAGCACACTATTGACCAGGCCGATGAAACAGCATCACTGCAACCCCTTGCCACCATTCTCACTGACTGTCTGACTCCGCTCATTCAGGTTACGCAAAAGATCGGCAAATCGTTAACAGCGCATACTGCTGAGCAAAGCATCGACAGAGCGCTGGCAAATGCATCACTGTATCTCGATAGCTTTGCCAATATAATCGTTGCTTGGCAGTGGTTGCAACAGGCATTGCTGGCGACCACACAATTGACTGTTTTGAGTATAGATTCGTCCAGGCAAAATTTTCTGCAAGGAAAAATTCAAACGGCAAACTATTTTATTCAATGGGAATTACCTAAAATAAAACATCCACTACAATTGCTGCTGGAAGACAACGCGTTATGTTTTGAAATGAAAAACCATTGGTTTTAACGTGAAACAGACTATCGAATCAAGTTAACATGTTAGCAACATACTTTATTCAATCGTTAACAATCAATCCACCATCACGTTCACCGGGAGCAGGCAACTACTCATAATGGAAAAACCCGCACAAATTTCACCAAAAAAACGAGTGGCTGAACAAGCGCCGGAACAGATAAATCAGGCGGTACAAAAATGTCTGCTGCAACTTTCACATGCCGGTAGCACACTCTATTATGCCTGTCTGTTTTTGACCGACCAACAAAAAGAACGTTTGGCACCGTTATTAATTTTTAGCTGGCGGGTCGAGAGAATTCTCAGGTTTTCAAAAGAGCCTGACGTGGTAAAGACCCAACTCAATTGGTGGCTAGATGAAATAAAAAATGCTTTTAAGGCCCAGGGTTCCCATCCAATTGCCCTGGCGCTTTTTGAAAATAATAAACAGATCAATGCTGATAATAATCCCGCTATTTTTCACCACCACATCCTGTCTTTAAAAAAGTATGTTACCGACTGTCAACTGGATGATGAGCAGCAATTTAAACTGTTTTGTGTGAATCGTCGGCAAGGCTTAATAAATTACGCACAAAAATTACTGCAAGTTGAACCTGTTACCTCGTCTTTTTTAGAGGGCATAACTGAATTACTCACACTGCTTGATTTACTCGATGGTTTTAAATTAGACGCCCATCATGGTCTTTTTTATTTCCCGCTGAAAAACCTCATTAAGTACCAAATAACCACGGATCAACTTATAAAAAACCCGCTTGCCGCTGAAGATCATAATGTGAATAAATTCTGGACGTTCTATCTCAACAAAATAATAAAATGCCACAACCAACTCTGGCAATCGCAACAGATGCGCGATAATCCCCTCGCTTTAGCCATGATACTATTTGCGAGCATGAGAATAAAAGCCTGGAAAATAAAATTAAAACACACGACTGAAACCGTCAACCTTTGTTATAATCAGCGACCTGTACTTTCCCCAATGCAAAAACTCTGGTTAGTCTGGAGAATTAAATCTCGCTGGACAAACCACAAATCACAACCAAGACAATTGGCAACTGGAGTTCATTAATCAATGAGTATCGATTACAAACATTATCACCCGGCAAAAAACCTGTTAAATGATCACATTATTTTTATCAGCGGGGCCGGAGACGGGATTGGCAAAGCCATCGCCAAAGGGCTGGCATCTTACGGTGCCACCATCATTTTGCATGGTAAAAATGTCAAGAAGCTTGAAGCCGTTTATGATGAAATTGAAGCAGCGGGTTATCCGCAACCTGCAATATCTCCCCTGGATCTGGAGAAAGCTGGAGAAGAGGATTATCAGAAACTCACCCAGGTTCTCGGTGAAGAATTTGGTCGTCTGGATGGTCTGATACACAATGCCGGTATTCTGGGCGACTTATCTCCCATTGAACATTTTGATAAAACCACTTGGGACAGAGTGCTTCAGGTTAATTTAACCGCAGCTTTCTCCCTAACCCAGGCACTACTGCCCCTTCTTAAAATCTCTGATAATGCCGCGATACTCTTTACTTCTTCTGGCGTTGGACGCAAAGCACGAGCCTATTGGGGTGCCTATGCGGTTTCAAAATTTGGTATAGAAGCATTAATGGCCGTGTTGGCGGATGAATTGCAAACCCATAGCAATATTCGTTGCAATAGCTTAAATCCAGGCGCCACCAGAACCAATATGAGAGCAACCGCTTTTCCAGGAGAAGACACTTCAACTTTACCCGAAGCAGAACAACTTATCCCTGCTTATCTTTATCTTATGGGTGCTGATAGTCTGAAAGAAAATGGTCAGGCTTTTGATGCTAGGGATTTCTTCACTGATTAATTAACCTCAACTCGGGATAAGGGAAGCCAAGTCAGTGCAATTAAGATAGAGATAAC
>CAZKUH010000091.1:0-7771 GCA_964555895.1 uncultured Enterobacterales bacterium | reverse complement strand
ATAATAATAATTTATCTGCATGCCCGTTTAAGGCGGCAAATTTGACTTTTTTGCCTAAATTTTCTATTAAAAGTGTTTTATGTGAGGTGGTGAAATATACGCCAAGATTGTTTTTAACATCTAACGCCAAAAAACCTTTCCGCTGCTTCTCTGGAATTATTTGAGTAATGGCATTTTGTGATAGTTGGAAATTCCTCACTTGAGTGAGCTGAAGTTTATTATATTTCTTATCCCGATAACCGAACCATTGACTGATAGTACCAGCAGAATCGCCAACCAATATCGAATAATCGCCCAACAACGGGGAAATAGTGGTTATTTTTGCATTCTCTGGAACATGACCCGTGGCAACTGCTTCTACTTTGTCATCAATAATCTGATAAAGAGCAACCTGACCACTTGCAGAGGTTATGTAAATCCAGCGTCCATCATTAGCCAGCATAATAGCGGATGCTTTCAATGTGTACGGTATTGGGAAAACATTATCTTCTTCAAAGGTTAGAGAATCCGAAATGAAGTCCTGCTCCAAGACATAACTTTTCAATTTCAAATGATTGGCCACATCTATGTACGCTATTAATAACTGCTCATCGGAGACAAATGAAGATAAATATCTCAGCTTGGTATCAGAGAGCGCCAGCGCCTCTTCTCCCAGCGGATATTCGATAGAAGGAACAACTTTTCTCTTACCATCCGGGTAAGTCAGTCGGTATTTTTGCAAAACAATAAATACTTTACCCGAAGAAATAGCCAATGCAAGCCAGTTTGCTTTTCCAGAAACTGGCGTAACCATAGTCACTTTCTCATCTTGCTCAAGCGGTAACTGTGTTACGACCAGAACTTTACCCGTATTATCTAAAAACTGTATCTCACCACTGCTAATGACATTAGTGACAACTTCTCCATATTCCTCGGTGGCAAAATATAGTGAATCCTCAATGCTGTATGAAGGCTTAATTAATGTAGATGGGGTTGAAGAAGAATCCTGCGCCGCTATGGCCTGCGCCGCTATGGCCTGCGCTGCTATGACCGGCGGTTCTTTTACCAGGGTGGAATTTTGAAATAATGGCAACACCACACTGATCAAATAAAAGAAAATCAAAACAACGGCAAATACCACACCGACGCCACCAGCTTTAATACCATATCTGGTGATAAAATCAATGATTCGTCTGCTTCTATAACCTTTTTTTGCCGCAAGGTCAGCACGCACCTTGGTTATTAATTCATTTTGATCTTGCATAAAAAGCCTGTTGATATCCCTTGTGTTTACGACAAATAGACTAAATTGATTATATTTTACTTGTATGACAGGTTTATGACAGTTTAAATTCTAAAAATTAGTTGTCATGACAACTCAGTGACAAAAACTTACCGTTATTCATTCACATTCACTCACCCTCACTAATCTATTATCTTGTTGTAATTTAAAGGTTTTATTGAATTCATCGGTTTTATTTACCAACCGTTTGCCATTATAGCAGTGATTTTATTACAAAATAATAAGCAACTTTCATCTTGCTTTAATAAAACTGTAATATTTGTGTTATATGATCGTAACAATTCTTAAATAATTAACCTGAAGTTGTCACCGCAGGTAGTTCATTTAAGTATATCAATTATGTAATTAACCCGTTTTATTGAATATCTTGTGGAGAGCCCAATGAATATCAAAAATGTTATCGCTTTATCACTACTCGGTGCGATTTCGACCGCCTCAGTATATGCCGATGAAGCTCTAACGGTTTACGGTAAAATTAATTTAACTTACCAGTTTACTGAAAATGGTAATGATAATTTTACTGAAGTTAAGAGTAATGCTTCCAGAATCGGCTTCAAAGGTTCAAGTTTTTTTAAACAAGAAGGGCTTGAGACCTTCTATAAACTTGAATGGCAGGTCGATGTGGCTGATAAATCTGGTGCTGATAATATCAAATCCAGAGACCAGTATGTAGGCCTAAGAGGCTCGAAAGGTTCTATCCTTTTTGGACGAAAAGATGTGCCATTAAAAATCATCGGTAAAAAGGTGGATTTATTTAATGATTTAGATTCAGATATAAAGCACACCATCAATGGTGAAGTACGAAAGAGTAACCTAGTTCAGTATGATTCACCCACTTTTGGGGGTGGCTTCAAATTTATTGCTGCCGTTGTCTCTGGTGAAGATCCTGCTAATAATAACACTGGGCCAGCTGATGCCAGCTCTGTGGTGCTATCCTATGAAAAAGACAACTATTATGTGGCGCTGAGTCATAACGCAAATGTAGATAGTCAAAATGAAGATACCACGCGTTTTGTTGCCCAATACAAGTACAACGCATATCAATTCGCCTTACTTTTGCAAAATACGGATAACGGCATTAAATCGGGAGATAGTATCGTTGGTAGCGTGCAATATAAATCAGGGGAAAATAAATACAAACTGCAATATGCAGATTCAGACGTCAATACTTTAGGTGTGAGTTCTTCAGCAAAACTGAGCAAACAAACCACCATCGGTATGGATCATAAGTTGGCCAAGACAACCAAGTTATTTGCATTTTATGCAACGGGCGAACTGCTTTCCGGACTCAATGAAAATCATCTTGCTTTTGGCCTAGAACATAAATTTTAACCTTGGCAAAGTAAGTATACTAAAACACCTAAAAAGGTCTGCTATACATAGCAGACCTTTTTAAACGCTAAATAACTCTGGCGTACCCAAAAGAAATCCCTGCCCAGCAGCAACTTGGAGAGACTTCAATAAATTCACTTGAAAGAGATTTTCCACACCTTCTGCATATAACACAAATTGGTGAATAGCCGCTATTTCTGCCAGAGATTTGATAAATAATTCACTGGAAAAACTATCCTCGGAAGATAATTGAATCATTACAGATTGATGTATTTTCACATAATCAATCACAGAATGCTTGAGATAATTCAGCGAAACAAGTTGCTCTCCAACGTGATCAATGCCGATCCTCACACCCATCGATTTTAACAAGCCTAGATGTTGAAAAGCTATACTGTTGTCTAACAACTCTTTACTCTCACGTAATTCAACAGAGATATTTTCAGCTAACATAGGTGTACAGCTCAGTCTTTTTAATAACCATTCAATAAATTTGTGCTCACAAATCGATGAAATTGAAATATTTATTGCAACTGGGTGTGTTATTTTATCTTGCTTGTAGACAATATTCTTTATGACCTGGTCAATGATTAATCTTTCCAGCGGTTCCAGAAAACCACTGGCAGAAGCCATGGGGATAAATTCACTGGCAAATATCTCTTGCTTGTTCTCATCCAGCAAACGCGTAAAAACTTCTCGGTGAACGATGTTATGATTATCCAAATCTATCAAGTTTTGTTGATAGATTTGGATATTATGTTGATCTAAAGTATTTTCAAATAATATTCGCCATTGCACCATGCCTCGTCTTGCCATATTATCTTCGGTGATTACACTCCAGCAACCCGCACCTTTTAATTGTGAGGTTCTTAAAGCCAGATCTGCGGTTGCCAACAATTGATATCTCTGGCAACCTGGAACAAATGAAGCTGCACCCATATGAAATAACTGAGTTGCATTTATTAAATCCGTATGTTTGAGTAATTTAAAAGCTTGAATTATCTTGTTAATCCATTCTTCAAGCTGATTTTTTAACAGTGGGTGGATTAAAATAGAAAAACTATATTCATCTCGCCTGGAAACAACTACCTCATTTTTATCCTTAAAAACATTTTGTAGTAGCACTGCAACTTCTTTCACTATTTGCGTTTTAATTTCTTCTGTTAATTTTTTTTCTTTGGTTTTTTGTAATTCAGTCAAAGACAACAAAATAACAACACCCGTGCCAGAATGACTTTGCGTCAGGAGTAATTCATCAAGACGAGCATCAAAAAAACGTCTATTCCCTAATTGCGTTTGATTATCAATATATTCCTGACTTCTTATTTTTTCTGCTATGGTAATTGGGATCTGTTCGATTTCAAGCTGTTTCTTTACTAATATTTTTTCCAGAGAATCTAAAGCTTTTGAAAACTGAAACAGGTTGCCTGGATAAACACCGAAGCGATTTAACAGTATGGTGGTTTTTTTATAAAAAGGCATAATAATAAGCCCTATTATAACGGCAACCAGTAAACTAATTAAAAAAAGAATGATGAAAAATGACAACAACCATGCTTTATATCCAACATATACCGCCAACACTACCAGCAAAAACAGGCTGAGTCCAAACAGCATAATGTGTGAGCGTTTATACATATTGCTTAACCTCAAATCGGAATAAGAAAAACCACCAACACCAGTATTTTCGTAGTTGTCCGCGTTGATTTCACTGCCTATAGCGTGCTATTTTCTGTGTAAGAACTACACTAACTCACCTTGATAACCACGAAAACACTCCCATTAATTTGTAATAAATTACGCAATAAGTAGGTGCTTAAGGAAAAGATTGTATGTCATCTCGACCGTAGTGGAGAGATCTTGCTCTGGCTGTACTTTCAGCGTAAAGGTTCCATTACTGGATTCGCGTAGTTGTTAAATTATGCAATCAGTATACCCCATGCTAAAAATAGCAATGCATCAAATTTGTTGTGGTTTACCAAGCTCCCAACCCTGCGCAAAATCAATACCGATATCAGTAATTCTTTGTAGTATTTCCTCATTTTCGACAAATTCTGCAATGGTTTTAATTTCGGCAGCCTTAGCAATATGATGGCTGGCCCATACTATCGCTTCATCTAATTTGTCATCCAAAAGATTACGTACGAAACCACCATCAATTTTTAGATAATCCAGAGGGATTTCCTTTAAATAAGCAAACGAACTCAAGCCACAACCAAAGTCATCGAGCGCAAATTCACAATCCAGATTTCTTAACATTTCAATCAAAGTAATAGTTTTGGATAAATTTGCAATAGCTGCCGTTTCGGTCACTTCAAAACATAAACTTTTTGGTTGAAGGTTTGCTTGACGGATTTTTTTCTCTGTTTTTATTAAAAAAGAATCGTTACTTAAAGAATTACCCGATAAATTAACAAAATATTTTCCTATCGGTTCCGTTTGATTTTTTTGTAATTTTTGAATATGTTTAATGGTTGTATCAATTACCCATTGATCTATTTCTGACATCAAATTAAAACGCTCGGCAGCAGGAATAAAAGCACCAGGCATAATAATTTTTCCATCTTCAGATAACATTCGAATCAGCATTTCATGATGAATCATTTCAGTTTCATCTGACAGCGGGACTATCGGTTGTTGCATTAAAATAAAACGATTATCTTCCAGCGCTTTTCTAATTTCGGATACCCGTTCCATCTCACCTTTTCGTTGCTGGAAATCATTATTATCATTCTGATAAATCTCAATTCTGTTTCTACCATTTTCTTTTGCGGCATAGCATGCCATATCCGCATTCGCCAATGCTTCAGTGATTGATATGGTGCTTTTCTCAAGTACCACCAAACCCATACTGACACTAATTGAGAAAATTTTGTCTTTCCAGGTGAAACGAAAATCGGAGATACTATCTTTTATTTTCTCGGCTACTTCCCGCCCTTTGTCAACCGGACAATCTTCTAATAACAGTCCAAATTCATCGCCCCCGAGCCGCGCTAATATATCTCGTCCTCTAATTTTTGATTTGAGTAACAGCGCGAGCTGCATGAGTAATTCATCCCCAGCCACATGACCGCAGGTATCATTGACCACTTTAAACTGATCGAGATCCATAAAAATCAAGATGTGTTCGATTGCATCGGCTTTTGAGGTTTGCCAGGCGAGTTGGCAGCGGCGGTTGAATTCATGACGATTGGCCAGGTTGGTGAGCGCATCGTGAAATGCCATATGCCGCAACTTCGATTCAGCTCTTAAATGAGCTCGCCTTTGGGTTGCCCCTGATATTTCACGTTCAATCACCGGAATCAAACGCTTAAGATTATCTTTCATAATATAATCGTCAGCGCCAATACTCATACCTTTTATGGCGACATCTTCCCCGATATCGCCAGAAACAATAATCACAGGCAGATCCGCATTAAAACTTTTAACCAGTTCAACAACTTGGGTCGAGTTCAAGGTTGGCATGTTATGATCAGAGATAACAATATCCCATTCATCAGATGAAAGTGCAGAAATTAAACTGCCCTGATCATCCACACGTTCGGAATGACAATGGTAATTTGAATTTTTGAGCTGTCGCTGTAACAACAGGACATCATCCTCAGAATCATCGACGAAAAGAACACGGATTGCTCTAATCATTTTATAATGATTAACCTGTCACTGCATGAAGATTGAATCTCAGCCAGTAACGCCCAAGATTTTGCACCACATCCAGAAATTCCTGAAAATCGATGGGTTTTTGCACATAACTGTTTGCACCAAATTGATAGCTTTTTTCACGATCAATCGCTTCATTCGATGAAGATAAAACAACCACTGGCACCAGCGAGGTTTTAGGATGGGCTCGAAGTTTCTGCAAAACTTCCAAACCATTTATTTTAGGTAAGTTTAAATCCAGAAATATAACTCGAGGTACTTCGGTCATATCGTCTGAAAATAAAATGTCCAGGGCTTCAGCACCATCTCGAGCAACAATAACTTTATTTTTTATTTCTTGCTTGTTAAAGGCTCTCAGGGTAAGCGCTTCATCGTCAGCGTTGTCTTCCACCAACAAAATAGATTCCATATTCATTTAATTAAATCCTGTCAAACAATCAAAAAGGCGGTAATTCATTGTTCTAATTATAATTTTATGTGGTCTTGATAGAAATATAAGCTTACTTTTAATAATGATTTAATATGTCAACTATCACTATCGATCAATTCTCTGCAAAATTCAACCATTAATATCAATACCAACATACCCATTGACCAATAAAAAGTCAGCTTCATTATCCTCATTCCTTCCAACAGAATATACCCGTGCCCATACAGTTGTCACAGACAGCCTAAAGTTACACTATGCAGTTGCTACAATAATTTGTTTACACTTTTTGCCGACTAGAAGATAATACCCAACAATTCTCTGTTATTGACCCATGGTTCTCCCAATGAAAAAAACCAGTGCTTTCAAACGTTTAAAACGCAAATACCGCAAATTCGTTCCTTTCCCTCGCCGCACCACCTGGCGTCGCTGGTTTCCTTCCAAACATACCCAGAATATGTCTTATTTATTGGCACAGCAAAATATTGAGACCGTGTTTGATATCGGCGCCAATGTCGGTCAGTTTTCAGAACAACTCATTGGTGCCGGCTACAGCAAAAAAATCATTTCATTTGAACCCATTCCTGAAGCACATAAATTGTTGTGTCGCAGAGCAGAAAGATTTCCCCAATGGCAAGTAGCAAAAAGTATGGCCCTTGGCAATGAAAGCACACCACTAAAAATGTATTTGTACGATTCATCTGCTTTGGCTTCTTCGAATCCCATTGAACAAAGCGGCCTGGATAGCAGTTCACAACAATATTGTATCGGTACCCTGGAAGTGCCACAGCAAAGGCTGGATGACTGCTACTTTGACTTTGTCGATGAGCATACTCGCAGCCTGATAAAATTAGATGTCCAGGGCAGCGAAATGAAGGTTTTTGAAGGTGCTGAAAAAGCGCTTGAACATGCTCAGGGAATTTTTATCGAGGTTTCTTTTTCGAAACTTTATGATGGAGAAAGCTATTATCTCGATATTTTACAATACTTGCGTGAAAAAGGCTTTGCGTTGTATTGTTTCTCACCCATATCACACAAATTTCGTTTTGGTCAGGTTTCGCAAATGGATG
>CAZKUH010000090.1:0-7777 GCA_964555895.1 uncultured Enterobacterales bacterium | reverse complement strand
ATTATGGCAAAAATCTTTACCGTAAGGTGTAATCAGCCCAATCCTGCCCTGATGGAGGTCGCTACTGTATTCATCGGCTGGGCCAGCAGTTTTATCCCGTGGCTGGAGTTTCCACCCCCTCTTGAGCAACCATTGCCTCACCTTGTCACCTTCAAGATGATGTTTTTTAAAATATTCTTTATTGTCGCCGGTTTGCATCAATTCTATAAATCGCCAGGCGACCGGTTTATGTTTAACCCAATCCAGAAATAATGGAATTTGCTCACTATTAATCCCTTTGAGTAAAACCGCATTGGCTTTTACCTTGATCCCTAGCGCCAAAGCAACATCAATCCCTTCGAGTATTTGCTGCAAACGGTCATGCCCGGTAATACTTTTAAATAAACGCGGATCGAGGCTATCCATACTGACATTGAGTGCGGTGAGACCGGCATCATGCCACTGGCAAATATTTTCTACTAGTTTGTAACCATTTGTGGTGAGTGCCACGGTTTTTATACCGGGGGTATTTGCTGTAATTGCAATAATTTGTGTAAGGTCTTTTCGAACAGAAGGCTCGCCACCCGTCAATCGGACTTTCTCTGTTCCCAAGGCAGCAAAGGCTTGTAACAGATGTTTGATCTCTGTGACATTAAGATTGCGATGGTTTTTATCGTGGCATTGATAGCCATCGGGCAGACAATAACTACAACTGAAATTGCAGACGTCTGTTACAGATAGGCGCAGGTAACTAAACCTTCTGCCGTAATTATCAGTAAGCATTTTCGCTCCTTTCCAAGTTCACTTATATTCAAAATGAATGATAAGTTTCGGGAGGCTAGTCAGTTTCCTGATTAACCCGGTGATTCCATTCTGTTTTAACAAAAAAACAGAAAATCCACATCACGGCGATAAGCCATTTTCACAGCTGTTGGCAAAATCTCGCCAAACAATAGAAATTAGGCTGTCACGCTTGGAGTAACAGTATTATTTTAGATTAAGTGATTTTAAATTACAATGAGCAAATACCCCAACCATTGACCTAAGCAAGATTATCTCTAGATAAAGTGATCGTTATCAACAATCGGTCGATAGCCAAGAAATAGCTATTCCAGCAGAAAACAAATATCGTATTCAACGCTAGGATATCCGGGATCCATTTGCTATGCTTTGAACATGGAGTTTATTCTTGACAACGCAGGTTATTGACGTGACTTTTCTTTTCTGGTTTTTCGGCATTGTACTGTATTTAATGGTACTAGCCTATTATCGCGCCTCGTTAAGGACATATAGCCTGACGGCTTTTGTGATTTTACTCGTCATCAGTATTTTACATGTTAGTCCAGTGATACCCTGGCTGATATTTCTTGCATTTTTTATCCCGCTAAATTTTCGTCCCATTCGGCAAAAACTGGTTTCGATTCCGGTATTAAAAGTTTTTAAAAAACTCATGCCACCCATTTCCAAAACCGAGCAGGAAGCTTTGGATGCAGGAACCATATGGTGGGAAGCAGAATTATTTCGCGGGTCACCAGACTGGAAGCAACTCCACGATTATCCCAGCGCCCGGTTAAGTCCAGATGAAGAAGCTTTTCTTGAAGGACCGGTAGAAACACTCTGTGGCATGGCAAATGATTGGGAAATAACCCATGTTAACGCTTCCCTACCAAAAAATGTTTGGGATTATATTAAAAAACAGGGTTTTTTGGGGATGATCATACCCAAAAAATATGGTGGGCTCGAATTCTCAGCTTATGCTCATTCCCGCGTATTGATCAAATTAAATTCTATTTCTGGCGTCCTCGGCACTTCCGTTTCTGTACCAAATTCACTTGGGCCAGCTGAACTGTTACTGCATTACGGCACGCAACAACAAAAAGACTATTATTTGCCACGTCTGGCTAAAGGTGAGGAGATCCCTTGCTTTGCTTTAACAGCCCCCGAAGCTGGTTCTGATGCGGCCGCGATCCCGGATACGGGTATTGTTTGCAAAGACGAGTTTGAAGGCAAGGAAATCATTGGCATTCGTCTTAATTGGAATAAACGTTATATTACTTTGGCACCAATCGCCACCTTACTTGGCTTAGCCTTTAAATTATATGACCCGGAAAAATTACTTGACGGGGCGGAAGAATACGGCATCACCTGTGCGTTGATTCCGGTTTCAACTCAAGGCATTGTTATCGGTCGACGACATTTCCCTCTCAACATTCCGTTCCAAAATGGCCCGACCCAGGGAGAAGATGTTTTTGTTCCTTTGGATTACATTATCGGTGGTGCTGAAAAAGCAGGACAAGGTTGGGCAATGTTGGTAGATTGCCTCTCTACGGGTAGAGCGATATCTCTGCCTTCAGGTGCTATTTCAGCCGCCAAGGTCGCGGCTATAAGTAGTGGTGCTTATGGCAGAATTCGTACCCAATTTAACTTGCCCATCGGCAAAATGGAAGGTGTTGAGGAAGCACTCGCCAGAATTGCAGGTCATGCCTATAGCAACAGTGCTATGGGTGCTTTCACCACAGCCGCCATTGATATGGGAGAGAAACCATCCGTTGCTTCCGCCATAGTCAAATATCATGCCACAGAAAATGCCCGCAAAGCCGTTATCGATGCTATGGATGTTCATGGTGGTAAAGGCATCATACTCGGGCCGAAAAATTATCTTGGCCGTCTCTACCAAGGTGCTCCCATCGGCATCACCGTTGAAGGTGCGAATATATTAACCCGCAGTCTAATTATATTTGGGCAAGGGTCGCTACGTTGTCACCCCTATCTGCTCAAGGAGATTAAATCTATCCATCATCCCGTTTTAGATGAAGCCATCGAAGAATTTGATAATGCATTATTCGGCCATCTTGGGTTTGTTTTTAGTAATTTCATTCGTAGTGCTTGGCTCGGCTTTACCGGCGCCAGATTCAGCAAATCTCCCTTTAAAGACGAAACCCGTCCTTACTACCATACCATGAACCGCTTTAGTGCCGTTTTAGCTTTTGTTGCAGATGTGACTCTCGGTATTTTAGGTGGAGAACTCAAACGCCGTGAAAAAATCTCGGCGAGACTGGGGGATATATTAAGTGCACTTTATCTTTGTTCAGCGATTTTAAAAAAATATGATGATGATGGCAGACACCACGAGGATCTGCCGCTGGTTTGTTACGCCCTGGAACACAACCTGTTTCAGGCACAAGAAGCAATCTTTAATCTGTTAGATAATTTCCCCATTCATTGCCTGGGAACATTGATCCGTTGGAAGTTATTTATCTGGGGACGGCCGCTGACAGCACCCAACGATGAACTCGGTCATAAAGTAGCCAGAATATTATTACAACCTTCAGAAACCCGATCCAGACTGGGTGAAGGCCTCTATCTCACCCCAACACAAAACAACCCCCTCGGAAAAATGGAAGAGGTACTGGCAGATATCATTGCAGCGGATTCCATTCTCACGAAACTCAGTGAAAGCCTGGGCAAGAGAGATGTCGAACCGTTGAAAATGGCGCAACTCGGACTTGCTGCAGGTCTCATCAACCAACAAGCTGCGGATCTTATCACCCGTGCAGACAAAGGCAGATTAGCGGTTATTGCTGTAGATGACTTTGATGATGCCGAATTAAAAGCTGGTCATTAAACCGACGGACCTTAACTGCCTTCCAGGCGTTTATTTTTTCTTGCTTTCAGGTGCTGTTTTTTTCATATACCAATAAATTGGCACCCCACTCAAAACCAGAGCCAAACCCCAGATCAAGGCTTTTGTGCCGATGCCACTGATAGCCCAGCTATAAAACAAAAAAGCTAACACGCCAGTAATGCCGGTAAAATAATCGTGCTTGTGTCGCCAGTCTTTAATCAGTAATTTAAGTTCAGCCGCAATGGAGACCAGATAAGGGATAAAAACACCCAAGGTTGACAATAAAACAGTGAAAGTAAATAAAGAAACCATGCCTTCATTAAAATTTGCGATAACCAGTACCGAGATCAAAAGACTGGTTACAAATATTGCCGGTTTGGAAATACCATCATTATTTTTATCCTTGAACATTTTTGGTAACAGTCCATCTCGAGCCACCGTCATCGGTACTTGACCCTGTAACAAAATCCAGCCATTGAGTGCACCCAAAGATGAAATTACCGCGCCGGCCGCGATAAAATATCCCGCCGTATCACCCCAAAGTATGTTAGCCGCATCGGCAAAAGGGGCGCCAGTTGTTTGTAATTGTGCATTAGGGACCACACTCATTATGGTCACCTGACTTAGAATATAAACCAGCGCTGCCACGCCGAAACCAATCAAAGTGGCTCTGGGGATCGTTTTTTCAGGGTTTATCACGGTGTCTGCCGGTATGGTCGCTGATTCCATACCGATAAAGGCCCACAAAGTTAAAGCCGCCGCCGCTGTAATCGAAGAAATTATTGGTTCTCCAGAAAGATTGAATGGTTCGAACGATTTTGGCTCAAACACAAAAACGGCAGCCAACGCCAACGCCGCCAAGGGTAAAAATTTCAAAATGGTGGCGACCAACTGGAAAATACCTGCCTCCCTGACCCCCCGGGTATTAATGAAGGTGAGCGTCCAAATAATCAACAACGTGACCACCAACGCATGTGGAGGGCTTTGTTGTAATATTGGCCAAAAAAACCCCAAATAAGACACCGAGGCAACGGCAATCGCAGCATTCCCGGCCAAAATTGAGATCCAGTAAGACCAGGCCACCGAAAAACCGGCAAATGAACCAAAATTATCATACGCGTATCGATAAGGCCCGCCTTGCTTAGGGAAACGACGACTCATACGCGCAAAAACCAAGGCGGTCATCAAAGCACCCAATCCTGATACTACCCATCCCAGAATACTCACACCGCCAAACTTTGCTAACGAAGCGGGCAAAAGAAAAATGCCCGAACCGATCATATTACCGACAACCAATGAGATACAAATCCAGATGCCGATAGTTTTCACTGGCTGTTTTTTTACATTGATTTGTTGGTGTGAAATATCTTGGGTGGTGAGTTCGTTTTCAGCTTCTAATGGCAAAATTACATACTCATGATTTCAAGTTACCGTTGTTCTACGCTGGTGTTAACAAGATGTCAACTTTAAGCGGATTACAGCTATTGCAAAAATACCTACAGTGTTTACCACTTCCTCCACTGTCCAAGTTTATTCCTCAGTAATGTTTATTCCGCTGTAATTGCTCAATGATTTAATTGGTGATACCTTATATATCCGTGCTACTTGGAAATGCAGGTTTCAGGTGGCACGGGTATACACTCAACCGAACCATCATAAATTCAATAGCGTATTGTGGATGATCATGCTGACACTAGACATAAAATCAGCGCAAGAACTCGAAGAAATGGCTGCCGACCGAGCATTCACTCTCCCCGCATCAATGTATACCAACGCAGATTTTTTAGCGATTGAATACCTGACAATCTTTGAAAATAACTGGCAACTGGTCGGCCATCAACAGCAATTAAAACAACCGGGAGATCAAATTATTTCTCAGGTAGGTCGCGTACCCATTGTCATCGTTAAGAATGAAGCCCACCAGCTCAAAGCCTTCCACAATGTTTGCCGACATCGCGCTGGGCCAGTTACCACAAAAAATGGCCATAGCAAAGTACTAAGATGCAAGTACCACGGCTGGACCTACAACCTTGACGGTGATTTACGCGCTGCACCAGAGATGAATACCACGGCAAATTTTGATGTCTGCCAGTATCATTTACCCCAGGTTCAACTCCAATGCTGGCAAGGTTTTATCTTTGTCTGCCTCAGTGATGAAGCACCACCACTGGAAGAACTGCTACAAGGTATTACCGAAACCATCAATCCTATTGATATTTCTCAGATGACGTTCAGTCATCGAGACGAATTCATTATCGATTGCAATTGGAAAGTTTATATGGACAATTATCTTGAAGGATATCACTTGCCGCACGTCCATCCTGGTTTGAGTAAACTGCTTGATTACCGCAGTTACCAAACCATTATTCATCAATGGCATAGCCACCAATATAGTCCACTTGGATCTCGTTCATTTGAAGGCTCTCAATCAGCTGAAGGCTCTCAATCGGCTGAAGGCTCTTGCAAAACAGTAAACCTTGAAAACTTTTATGGTGAAGGTGAAGCGCATTATTACTGCGTTTTCCCCAATCTGATGTTGAACATTCTCCCCGGGAGACTACAAACCAATGTCATCTTGCCGGAAAATAATAAAACCCGCGTTATTTTTGATTACTATTATACTGAGCTTGATTCTGCTCAGACACAAAAATTAATCCAACAAGATAAAGCCTTTAGTGATGAAGTGCAGCAAGAAGATATTGTCATCTGCGAAAAAGTGCAGCAAGGACTTGATTCCGGCAGTTATAAAACAGGCAGATTATGTATGAAAAGAGAAACGGGCGTCTTGCATTTCCAAAACTTGATTCGTCAATCCTTACGTCAAGCACTTGAGAACCAACTTATCACCTTCAATAACAAGGATTAACTATGTTCAGCAAAGCCATCGTAAGAACACCAGCAAAATCCATTGTTAATGGTATTACGACTGCCAATCTTGGCGTCCCGGACTATGCAAAAGCCCTGGCGCAACATGCCGAATATATCAGTGCACTGGAAGAATGTGGCCTCGAAGTCACGGTACTCCCTGCAGACGAAAAATTCGCTGATTCAACTTTTGTAGAAGATGTAGCATTACTGACACCGAGTTGTGCCATTATCACTCGCCCCGGCACACCGAGCAGGGAAAAGGAAACAAACGGCATCATCCCAACCTTAGAAAAATTTTATACAATAATTGAAAAGATTAAAGCGCCTGCAACCCTAGAAGCAGGAGATGTCATGATGGTGGCCAATCATTTTTATATTGGACTCTCAGAAAGAACCAATCCAGCAGGCGCAACTCAACTGATTAAGCATCTGCAAAAACAGCATATGACTGCATCTGTAGTCACATTATCAGAAGTATTACACCTTAAAACCGGTCTGGGGTATCTGGAAAATAACAACTTGTTAGCTTGTGGCGAATTTATCCATAATAAACAATTTCGACAGTTCAATATTTTAACGGTGGATAAAGACGAAGCCTACGCCGCCAACAGTGTCTGGATAAACAATATGGTGCTAACACCAAAAGGATTTCCAAAAACTTTACAAAAGATCAAAGCTGCGGGCTATCAAACCAAAACCGTCGATGTTTCAGAATTTCAGAAAATTGACGGTGGGCTGAGTTGTTTATCCCTTCGTTTTTAAAATTTAAAACGCACATAAAATACTGCTCAGCAATGGTTTAGCACAAATATTCAGAACAACAACTTTAGCAACAAGCAGTCAAAATCCTAATTTTTAGTTATAAAAACACCCGTCACCTCCTCGTGCAGTTTTTTTTAAACAACGAGATAAACACATCATAAAAGTTATTCATGACCGCTATGGCTCAAGACGATTTAAAATCATGCAAAAAATACTGTAAAGTTCATCTGGGTCAGATTTTTGATGATGACCCAAAATAAGGAAATTTGCGATATTGTGTCAATTCGGAGGCATTACACTTTTGAAGTAAAAAATGTTAGACAATATTTGTTTATTCACGGATTTAAGTTAACCTGAATTCTGGATAAATTATTTTTAATAATATTTCAGTTCACTATTTTATATAGTAAGTTTTGTTTTTTTTGAAAATACTGTTTTTTTTGTGTGCATATCTTAGTTTTTTTGAATTATAACTGCATTAGTTACGGTCAATCCTTCTGTTTTGAGTTTATTAGTGCCACTCTTAATGTACATTGCTTCTTT
>CAZKUH010000089.1:0-7778 GCA_964555895.1 uncultured Enterobacterales bacterium | reverse complement strand
GGGAGCTTTAAAACGGGAATTTCTGGTGTGTATTTTTTTCTGGATTTTTTGTTAGGATAAAGATAATCCATCAGGCTGCTCGAAATAGAATTTTTTCCATATTCATCAGCAGACTCAAATATAGCGCAACTTGCCAAAAATGATAATAATGTTAACAAAAAGATAAACCGGATAATAAAATAGTTTTGTTTAGACATGATTTTCCCTGTAATTCAACCGTAGATATACTTTTCAAAATCTTCTTTAAACTCAAATAAACGCCAAAGCAAGATTTAAAAAAACTTGAATGATTTCCGTTACCAGCTGTGACCGAAAAATCTGCTTTCAATTCCAGAATTTAATTTTGATGATCGCATTCCTGGAAGAACAAACGTACCGCTTCGGCTGGTATTTCTGTCTGGGTTAGTTTGGCTTTTTGTAATAATTCCCAGAAATATCGATAAGTTGCACGGTCATGAAGTTCACCTTCATACTGGATCGGACCCCAATTATTTTGTTGCGCAGCCAGCAAAATATTGGCCGCATCCAACACTTCTGAATAGTCAGGTTTCATCGCTTCGACGATAGCATTTATCTGTGTCGGATAAATACTCCACATGCGCAAAAAACCGAATTCATTTCTAGCGATACTGGCATCACTTTGGGTCTGCTGAGGGTTTTTCAAATCCAGCGAAACATTATGCGCGGGTACGACACCATTGGCGAGTGCGGCGGCAACCATCTCGGCTTTGGCGCGTTGTAACAGTTTATGGTCAAACTGACCAGGGCTACGCATCGCTGAAGCTGGAATAGCGCCATGATGCCCCGAAACAAAATCCATCATGCCAAAATCAAGCACCTGCACCCAGGGCAAAGCGGCAATTTCCCAAACGTCTTTTAATGCCCCATGCGTTTCGATTAAAACATGCACTGGAATTTCACGTTTAAGCCCTGCCTGAGTCACTTTGGCTTGCAAATAAGCGATCATTTCTGCCGCTTGTGCCGCATTTGTTGACTTTGGAACGGTGATGTACGCGACTTTATCTCCAATAGCCGGAATGAGAATATCCAGATCGTTCCGCCAATGTGGATGTGTATAATCATGAATTCTCACCCCCGCCATGTGTTGCTGGTTGGCTTCACTCGAAAGGATCTTGGCAACCATTTCCGCGTGTTCTTTTTCCTGGCCCGATACCGCCCCATCTTCACAGTCGCAGGTAATATCAAAAATAGGACCCAAACTCTGTTGCAGTGCTAATGCTTTGAGAATTAATTTTTCGCTCCCGGCAAAATGTTCACAACTCGGGATCATCGGAAAAGGCTTCTCTCCAGCAAAAAGGGCTTCATCCGGATGTATTGAAAGGCTCATGGTATCTACTCCGTATTTAAATTCGCGTACTCCCGGTTGATGCAAAAATGCATATTTTTGCCCATAGGTATACACTGCTTTAGCGAATGTCTGATAAAACTATAACTCAATTTTCGGGGTGCTGACCAGTAAAAATTCAAACAATTAATTGAAATGACCGTTTGAATGTGATATTTCTTTAATTCAAATACATGAATCTATCTATTTTAACCATATTTTAGCGTTAAAATCACCCTAGAGGGTACCCAGCTGATGAATGAAAATGATTTTCTCACCACCGTCGATGAAAATAAAGTCCTGGGTGGAGCATGGCCGGGGATCCAGCTTTATTATCCACCGGTAAAATATTCTCCCGCACAAGGCGTTTATGAAACCATAGAAGAAGCCACTAAAAGACTTCATCGACACGCTTTTCACACGCCCGCGAATACTTTGTTATTTGATCTTGAAGACGGTTGTCGCCAAAAAGTGCTCAGCCGGCAACTGTTGATTCGGGAATTAAAAAATTTCGACCCGGATCGTAAATTTCAAATTGCCATTCGAATCAACCCTTTTCGTACCGAAGAGTATGAGAAAGATCTGGAGATGCTGCGTGAAGTCGCTGATTTTGTCGATGTGATTATCCTGGCAAAAGCCGGTGAGGTTTATGGCGCCGCAGAAATTCGCGATCTCTCTGCCTGGCTGGTCGGAGTCAACAGTAAAATTACTATTCAACCCATTTTTGAACACCCCCGCTCTCTCAAACTTGCTGCAGATATCATGCAATTCGATACCGTCAAACATGTGGTCTTTGGGATCCATGATTTTTCCAAAGCCATGGCTATTCATCTCACTCCTGAAAACTGGATCCACGAGTTGCGTACTTATTTACACATGATTCTTCTGGAAGCGCGAATTTCCGGCAAGGGTGTCATTGGCGGCGTAGAAGTGTTGATCAATAAATGCCCCATGCCAGAAGAATATATTGAACCGGATGATGTTAGAAGATGGCTTGATTTACACGGAGATGAAGAATCAAAAGTGGTCCACGCACATGCGGTTGAAGAAGCACAAATGGGTATCACCGGTAAACAGGTTATCCACCCGAATCATATTCATTTGTGTAAAGTGGCTTTCACACCTTCGCCCCGACAAATCACCAAAAATGTACGTATTCTACAGGCCGCGATAGATGCGGATGCACTGTTAGGAGGTGCCATTAAATTTGAAGGTGAAATGCTTGACCCACCCATGTTTGGCAAGGCATTGCAAACATTGCTTAGAGCAAATGCCATAAACGCGCTGAATGTAAAAGACAAGGCTTTCGCCATGAATGTCTTAAAACAACTGCCGGTGCAGGTTATTAGAGAAAACTGGCCTTATGGGGTAATCTAGCAAGATTAGCCTGCATTTAAATTAATCCGTAAACAAAAATCATTAACATGAGTGTATTTCAATGAGTAAAAACTTCCCCCCACTTACCGAGTGGCAGTGGCATATTCCGCAGCAATTAAATATTGGTGTTGCCTGCACCGAGCCCATGGTCGAGAAAGGTAAAGGCCATGAAATAGCGATGATTGTCGAAGATGATATTCTGGGAACCAGCCAATATAGTTATCAACAACTTGCTGATGCCAGTAGTCGTTTTGCACAAATTTTACTTGATTTGGGGATTCAATCTGGCGATCGGATATTGATCAGACTACCCAATGCGCTCAGCTACCCCACGGCTTTCTTCGGCAGCATGAAAATGGGTGCAATAGCCGTACCCACCAGCACCTTACTCGCAGGTAAGGAGGTCGCGTATCTTGCCAACGATTCTACAGCATGTTTGCTGGTAACGCATAAATCCATGTGGACGGAACTCGCTGCACATATTGGCCAATCCGGGAAACTCCGTTTCGTGTTGTTCGCTGGAGAAGGAGAAATGCCAGCAAATCTACCCTCGCACATCAAAGCACTGGATCTTGAGCTGTTACTGACCCGTACAGCACCGCTAAAAAGTTTTGCAAAAACCACAGCAAATGACCCCGCTTATCTGGTTTATACCTCCGGCACCACCGGATTTCCCAAAGGCGTTCTGCATGGGCATCGCGCACTTTATGGTCGCTTACCAGCGAGTAAATTCTGGTTTGATTTTGCAGAAAATGACCGTATTTTACATTCCGGTAAATTCAACTGGACCTATGTTTTGGGTTCAGCATTGATGGACCCCTTATTTCAAGGAAAAACGGTTATCGTCCACGAAGGCAAAAATGATGCTGCCCTTTGGCCAAGGCTGATTCAACAACATCAATGCACTATTTTTATCGGTGTACCAACAATATACCGACAAATTATTCAAAAAACCGATTTCGGTGCGTCAGATGTACCCAGTTTGAGGCATTGTATGAGTGCTGGTGAACATCTTTCTGATGAAATGCTCAATACCTGGCGGGAAAGATTCGGTATGGATGTCTACGAAGCCATCGGTATGTCTGAAATTTCCTATTACATATCCCAAAACAAAAAATTTCCTATTCGACCCGGTGCAGCGGGATTTCCGCAACCCGGTCACGATGTCCATCTGCTGAATGAAAAGCTGGAAGAAGTGGATATTGATGAAGAAGGCATGATCTGTATTCCTGACACCGATCCAGGACTGTTTTTGGAATATTGGCATTTGACAGACGAAACCCATCAAGCATGCCATGATGGCTGGTTTTTTTCCGGGGATTATGCCAAAAGAGATGAAGATGGTTACATCTGGTTTTTAGGTCGCAAGGATGACATTATCAATACCTTTGGTTACCGTGTCTCTCCCCATGAGATAGAACGGGTGATGAAAACACATCCCGCCATAGCCGATTGTGTTGCGCTGGGTGAAGATATTGGTAAAGACAAAACGCTGGTCAGTTTGTGTGTGATACCCTTCCCGTCAACACAAGTGAACCCGCAAGACTTGTTAGATTTTGCCAGCAAAAATTTGGCAAAGTATAAAGCACCAAAAAAAATATACTTGATGGAGAACTTTCCCAGAACAAAAAATGGTAAAGTGATCCGCAAACAACTCACTCGTTTGCTGCAGGATACCAAACAACCATGACTCAATATCGGCCACGCAGATCCATGCTCTATGTACCGGCACATATCGACAAACATATCAACAAAGCCAAAACCTTAAATGCTGATTCTATTATTTTTGATCTACAGGAATCTGTACCCGCGTCAGAAAAAGAAAATGCCAGAGAAACCCTGCGACAAGCCTTTCAACATTCAGAATTTGGCCACGCAGAAACCATCATTAGAATTAATTTTCTCAATACGGAACTGGGGCAAAAAGATCTGCAGATGGCAGCAAAACTACCCGTGAATGCCATTATGTTTCCACGCATAGAAAGTGCCGCTCAAATTCATGACTGCATTGAGCAACTCGATAAAGCCGGTGGCGCGGAAAAAGATATTATGGTCAATATCGAAAGTCCTCTTGGGGTACTACGAGCTGAAGAAATTGCAGCAAGTTCCGATAGAATATCCACCATCGTCATCGGTACCACAGATCTGGCCAATGAATTAAAACTGAATGACAGCAGAGATCGTCTTGGATTACTGGGTAGTCTTTCGATGATATTGCTGGCAGCAAGAGCCTATAAACGTTGTGTTGTCGATGGTCCCCACCTGGATTTAAAAGATATTCAGGCTTGTGAGTTTTCCTGCCGCCAGGCAAGAGATTTAGGTTTTGATGGCAAAACTATTATCCATCCTGTGCAACTGACTTATACCAATGACGCTTTTACCCCGAGAGAAGAGGATATTCAGCGTGCCAAAAAAATTCTCATCGCCCTAGAAGATGCCCGTGCCAACGGTCGCAGTGTAGCCGTAGTTGATGATCAACTCGTTGAACCTTCTCTGCATGACTGGGCGCACAGGATCATTAACATCTTTGAACAAGTACAAAAATTAGGTCAAAATGATCTGCTGGGCAAATAAACCCGCTAAAATCGGAGTCAAGTTATCGTGAGCAACAAATCCAACCCCGGCAACTTTTTTGAAGACTTTAAGCTGGGACAAACAATTCAGCATGCGACACCGCGAACTATCACCACTGGTGATGCTGCAATCTATACCGCTCTCACCGGTAGTAGATTCCTCTTACAAAGTTCCGTCGTGGCAGCCGAGAAATATGGCTTCGCTAAAATCCCCCTGGATAATCTGCTGGTTTTTCATATCGCCTTTGGTAAAACCGTGGCCGATATTTCTCTAAATGCTATTGCCAATCTAGGCTATTCTGAGGTTAAATTTATGCTGCC
The DNA here is from genome assembly GCA_964555895.1 of uncultured Enterobacterales bacterium. GTDB lineage: Bacteria > Pseudomonadota > Gammaproteobacteria > Enterobacterales > DRNA01. The sequence continues at coordinate 2,162 of CAZKUH010000089.1, read as the reverse complement.
GGTTTATGCCGGCGACACCTTGAGCGTTGTCACAAATATCATCGGCTTAAGAGAAAACAGCCATGGTCGTTCTGGTATCGTTTACGTCCACTCCACAGCCTTTAATCAGCACAATAAAATTGTATTAAGCTGGAATCGATGGGTGATGGTTGCAAAAAACAATCAACAAGCAGTCAAACCAAAAACCGAGGTACCCGACATGCTGGAATATGTCGACCCAGATCAGCTACCAATACCAGTCAATCTGGATTTTTCAAACTTTGATACGATTGAAAGTGGTAATGAATTTTTTTGGGAGGATTATGCCATTGGTGAACGCATCGATCATGGTAACGGCATGACCATTGATAACACCGAACACACCATGGCGACCAAACTTTATCAAAATAATGCCCGGGTTCATTTTGACGAAATTTATATGAACCATTCAAATTTTCGTCGGCGTTTAATGTACGGTGGCCACGTCATTTCAATCTGCCGAGCGCTCTCACACAATGGACTTGGAAACGCCTTGTTAATATCTGCTATCAATAGCGGCGCACACTCGGCACCGACCTTTGCCGGTGACACCCTTTACGCCTTCTCAGAAATTATAAGTAAGTGGGATGTCGAAAAAAATAATACACTCGGTGCGCTACGCATTAAAACCTATGGTGTAAAAAACCACCCCGCATCATTTATTGATAAGCCTTATTCTGAAATAGAAGGTGAAAAATTACTGAAACCTGAGATAGTTCTGGCACTCGACTATACGGTGTTAATACCTAAAAAATAAACTTTATCTCACGGCTGTCCCGTTAACTGTTTTTGGTTTTTAACTTGAATGTGAACTATTTCTCATTAGCCGAGGCTGTGGAAAATCGTCGGCACAAACATGCGTTGGATCAATAAATAACATAATTTATTTTGCTAACCTTGTTCTTAGCATGGGTTATTTGTAGCTGCAGATTTCCAAAGTGAACGATTTTCTTTGGTCCAACCTTGATTGACTGGTAAATCTCCAACGACTGTCTACAATTTATAGAGCCTGTAAATTTACCTTGGCAAGAGGAGTATTGTATGAATAATTCAGATGAAGCATCTATCTCTAAACGGCGTTTCCTTTTTTCCACCTCGGCCGCTCTCACTGTTGGCGTATTGGGCGGTATTGGTGGCTCGCTATTTTGGGCAAGTAACAGCAACAACTTTTTAAGTTATGTCAAAGGCAAGCAAAATGTTGCAGTGGAGAAATTATCGCGTAATGTATTGCCACCAGCTGGTAGAGAACTAAAAGTCTCATTTGGCGATTCAATCCAAAAACTGGTCCAGGCTGGTGTTATTTCTCCAGACAAATTCAAGCGAATATATACTAAACGTGGCGGGCTGCCCATGTGGGTTGAGGACTTGTTTAGCAAACCGTCGTCCAAAGCTATCACCATGGGTTTTCAGACAGCACCCTACTTGCTTAACCTGATGTGGCCCCTTGGCATGGCAACCAAGACCAAATTTAACGATAAAAGCAAACTCAATGGTCCCAATGTAAATCGCTACGCCAGTACCGGAGGATGGACTTTAGGAGAAGCCCGCAGTGGTGGTGCTTATTTCAACAAAGTTTCAGCAATTGACTTAACCACTGAACAGGAAGCCAGGGTTTTAGAAGTTGCAGAGAACAGTTTCCGCCCATGTTGTAATAATTCTACTTTTTTCCAGGATTGTAATCATGGTTCGGCACTGTTGGGACTCTATGAACTTGCCGCATCTCAAGGGGCAACGGTAGCGGAACTTTACGAAATTGGTCGAATAGCCAATAGCTTCTGGTATGCCAATAAATATGTGGAAATGGCTTACTATTTTCAAAAAGTAGAAAATAAAACCTGGGATAACATTCCAGCTAAAACCATCTTGAGCAACAAATATTCATCCAGCGGTGGCTGGCAGCAAAATGTACACAAACCCCTGGTGTTGGCAGGTATTCTTCCAGGTGCTCAAGCCAGCGGAGGAAAAGGTTGCGGCGTGTAACATCTAATTCCAGTCAGATTTTTATTCTCAATTAAAATGGAGCCTCACTGGCTCCATTTTCTTATTCTTTTATTTTTTAAATTTCCTGCTTCAGCCATTAGCTTTAAATCCCTTTATTATATTTAACTTTCGAGCCAAACTTCCCAGCCTTTACTTAAATAATT
>CAZKUH010000088.1:3642-7854 GCA_964555895.1 uncultured Enterobacterales bacterium | reverse complement strand
CTACAAAATTGCAACCAATAACCCCCCACTGTTATCCAAACTATTTTTTGTAAGCGTAAGTTATCTCAGGAATTTTTGCACTGTCAGACAGCTTGAGATTGACCTTTCTATTGAAAATAATTTTGCCTTTTATTTTCACATTATCACCAATTGTTATTTTTGGCTTGTTCCTAGTCGAACGGGAAAACAATCCAAAAAACCAACCTTTATTTTTGTTCTTTTTAATAATTAAATCACCAGAAATAATGGTTCCTGAAGTTAAAGTAACATCACTATTGGCAACGACAATATTCCCTCCAACAAGCACATTATTTAATTCTATATTACCATTAACAGAATCAATACTCCCTTTTACCAAAGAACCAGCCAACAAGGTAATCTCGCCGTTTACACTAGTAATATTCTTTTCTACCATTATATTCTGTTGAGCATGAATATTGCCATTAACGGAATCAATGCTTTTTACTACGACTTTTTCTGCTAAGGAAACATTGCCATTGACTGTTTCAATTTCAGTGACTTGTGCATTTTTTGCTATTTTTATATTGCCATTGACGGAATCAATAGAACCAATAATCTCTCCAGCAATAATATTGACATTTTTATTCACACTATCATATGAACGGAGGCTTTGTTTGGCGTTCAGCATGGGTGAACTGAGACTTAAAGCTAAAAAAATGCCCATAAATCTTATTTGATTATTCATAAAAAACTCCAATTTGTGATGATTTTAATTTCGTTTACGGTTGAACAAAAACAATGTAATTTTAGTGCTATTTATTAATGTAACATTAACAAACAAGTAGCTACTTAAGGAAAAATACAACTCAAAAAGACGTTGTCATTCCGACCGCAGTGGCGGAAACTTCCAGTTGTAACAGTGCTACCGGAGCAAGATCTCTCCACTACGGTCGAGATGACATACAATTTTTCCTTAGATGACATACAATTTCTCCTTAAGGGCCGACTACCTATGAACATTAACTAATAAGCAAAGTGCGTGCCATCGCTAAAACTACTAAATCAACGTTGATAATTTATGCACAACTAGATGAAGTGGTCAAATTAACTATTTATTGGTTTTTATTTAGACTTATCTGGAATTGGATTTATGGTTAAGGGGTTAATAAATTCTATATTTTGATGTGGATAAGGGATGGTGATTGCATCTTCTTTAAAAGCTTTCCATATTCGCAGATTAATGTCAGAACGTACATTAGCGACACCGTTTTGTGGATCCGCTATCCATATCCGTAATTCCAGATTAATGCCATAATTTCCAAACTCCATTAAGCGACTTACCGGACGGGGAAAAGCCAGCACACGTTCATTATGACCGGCTGCCTGACGCATTATCTCCATCGCCTGCTCAGGATCATCTTTATAACTTATTTGCACCGGAATTTTCAAACGCACTTTCTTATCGTTAAAACTCCAATTAATCACCTCCGTCGTGACCAAATTTTCGTTGGGGATTAATGTCTCAACACCTTCTCTATTTCTAACAACAATATACCTGGCATTAAGCTCTTCGACCCAACCGAAAGTCTGCCCAACAGTGATCACATCCCCAGGTTTAATCGAACGATCAAATAATAAAATAAAACCTGAAACAAAATTACTGGCGATACGTTGCAAACCAAATCCCAAGCCAACACCCAAAGCACCACCAAATACTGTCAACGCGGTAAAATCGATACCTACACTGGATAAAGCTGATAATAAGGCAATGGTAATAATGGTAAATTTAAATATTTTACTCACTGCAACTCGCATAGAAATATCGAGTACAGTAGACTTCCTTAAGCGTTTTTCGACTTGGCGGGAAAGCCACATGGCGACCAATAAAAATAATGCCAACATCAAACTGAGTTGAATTAATCCCAGCAAGCTTATTCGTTTATTATCACCAATTGAAATGCCTATAGCATCCAGGGCGTCAGTAACCAAAGACAACCAGCCAACTGAATAAAGCGCAAAAGTAATCCAGATTAAGGTTGAAATTAAACTTTCACCAGTGGATAACCAACCTGCACCTGGAAGAGCTGCCCGCATAAAATAGACCAACATTCTAACCGCTGCCATCGCCAAAAAAAGCGGCATTAATATATTCAGCACCTCTTGGTGTAAATTAAGGAACTGGAGTGTATGATCGCTAATAAAAATCAATAATGCAGAGGACAATGGAAAAACAATTCTTCTGACCGTGCGATAACCCTGTAGTTTTCTTAAATCGATCCTGCTTTTGGTGTCATCAGTTTGTTTGTTCTTAAGAAACCAGTTTTCATAAAGTCTGGCAAAACTCCAGGCAACAAAAATTGAACCAACCAACGCCAACAACTGAAAGGCATATCCCGTTGTAGCGTATTTTGTTAAAAAACCAACAATGGCTTCTCTCATCTAAAGTTTTTATCTCCTTCTTCTTACTTGTCTTTTTATTTAGATAACTTACTGCTATCTTTATAAATAACGCCTTCTTTCATTACAAAAACCACTCGCTTCATATTTGAAATATCTTCGAGAGGATTACCATCTACCGCAATAATATCAGCAATTTTTCCTTTTGAAATAGACCCTAAGACTTTATCCTGTTTTAATAATTTAGCGGCATTCATGGTTGCAGTTTGGATCGCCTTCATTGCCGGCATTCCCGCTTCTACCATATAGATAAATTCATCAGCATTCTCACCATGGGCTGAAACACCACTATCCGTACCAAAGGCAATGGCCACCCCAAATTTATAAGCTTTGGCGAAAGTTTCTTGAATGACAGGTCCAATTGACGCCGCCTTTGGCCTGACCAATTCCGGAAAAAATCCTGGCTGCTGAGCTTTTTTTGCGACCCATTTACCAGCCGTAATGGTAGGCACATACCAGGTATGGTGTTTTTTCATCAGCTGCATCACTTCCTTATCCATATATGTACCGTGCTCGATGGAATCAACGCCGGCAATGACAGCGCGTTTCATACCTTCCTTACCATGTGCATGAACGGCAACTGTCATACCATAATCCTTTGCAGTATCAACAATTTCCTTTAATTCATCCATCTTGAACTGTGGATTCAAACCGCTTTTAGCCAGACTCAAAACACCCCCTGTACCGGTTATTTTAATAACATCTGAGCCTTCCTTATAACGTTGTCTTACAGCTTTTCTGGCTTCATAGGGCCCATTGATGACGCCTTCTTTAGCTCCAGGATCACCGATCAGTTTTCGGTTTAGATTATTGGTCGGATCGGCATGACCACCCGTGGTTGCAATCGCTTTACCAGCAGCAAAAATTCTCGGCCCCTCAACCCAGCCTTTTTTTATGGCGTTCCTTAAAGAAATAATAATGCCATCTTTAGCGCCGAGATCCCGCACGGTTGTGAAACCCGCCATCAAGGTTTTTTTTGCAAAAGTCGTCGAGCGGAAAGCACTGTCTGCATCATTCATAAAAAACCCCTCACTATAAGATTTCTTACTGAATTCACTTGACAGATGGACATGCATATCGATTAATCCCGGCATCACAGTTTTATCTTTCAAATTGATATAATGATACTTGTTGCCTAAATTAATATAGCCTTTTTTGACTGCTACAATCTTTCCATCTTTAACCACAATGCTTTTTTCTTTGACGATCTTGTTACTAACACCATCAATCAATCGACCTGCATAGATAATGGTTTGTGCGGAAAAACTATTTTGAGCAGAAAATAAAAATAGGCTGATAAGGATAATTTTTTTTATGGGCATCATGATCTCGAACCTGTGTAGAGGATAGTTCATACTAAACAAGCTCTAGAATAACCCTTATCTTGTCAATATTGCAAAACTTGTGTTTAATCAACATGCCTTCAAGAATTTTCAGTAAGCCGCCGATCCAGATAGTTAGTCAAACTTCCAACTGACTCAAAAGTTTCCCCACTGATGTCATCATCGTCAATAATAATAGAAAATTGTTCTTCCATCGTAGTGATAACCGAGACAACCGCCATGGAATCAAACTCCGGGATCTCCCCCAACAACTGGGTTTCGCCATCCATAATAATTACCTGCTCTTCTGGTAGAGATAAAATTTCAGCAAGCATCTGGATTACCTGTTTTTGCAAACCCATTTCTGGCATTTCCCCTTTTGTTCAAAGATGTCAATTATGTTACAAGCTGCATCTTACATATTTTTTGATGAAAGCTACAGAAAAACTCGTTGTATTAGACGTCAATATTG
>CAZKUH010000088.1:0-3542 GCA_964555895.1 uncultured Enterobacterales bacterium | reverse complement strand
CTCACTAACCGTTAAAGGCAACTCTGGTAGAGGTTTTGTGATATTCCTCTACCACTAAACGCTTAAACAACTCAGCTGCTTTACCCAATGGTCTATAGTCAGTACTCACTAATCTCGGAGTAAATTGATATTGTGAGCCACCATTATAATCAACCTTCACCAATGCACCTGAATCTAATTCATTTTTAATCAAAAATTCTGGCATCCAGCCAAACCCTAACCCCATCAACAACGCATGCTTTTTATAGATAAAACCACTGAGATAAAAAACTCTGTCACCTCCAAACTGATGAGCATCCTGATATTTGCTGCCAATTCCGGCTGAGTCATTGACCGTTAACTCCACAAATTGCTGCAGCCTGTCACGCGTGATGTTTTTTTCGAGGCTTAATGGATGTTCGGGACTGGTCACCAGAATATTCTCTATTTGCGGCAAAGCTTCAGCCACTAATCCGGGACTGGCAATGAAATCTTTCACCAACATCAAATCCGCATCGTCTTCAACGAAACGCTGCTGTACACCACTTAAAAACTCAACTTTTAACTTTATTTTTGTCGGAACCTCTCTCTCCGTTAAAATCTTTAATGTTTTCATTACCGGATCCATGGGTAAAGCTCCGTCGATCACCACTTCCATACTAGGTTCCCAACCTTCGGCATAACGATCGGCAAGTTGAGCAATATATTTAACCTGATTTAATAATCGCCGTCCCTCATTAAGAATGACTCGGCCAGCCGGTGTTAATTTCGCTCGATAATGTTTCCGGTCAAATATTGACGTGCCTAGTTGCTTCTCCAGTTTTTTTATTTGATAGCTAATAGCAGATTGTGCTTTATTTAATTTTTCAGCCGCCCGAGAAAAACTGCCTGTTTCAACAATTAGATCGAGAACTTTAAAACTTTCAATATCTAATTTCATCCCAATACCTTTATCAAATTTGGTCGCAGTAGAGTTTAATCTATTTATTAGATGAAGTTTATCCATTTTCCATTCTTTTTTTTGAATAAAAATAACGGTATGCTCTTTCTTTTCCTCTAAAGTCATCAAACTGGAGATCAACTATGCCCTTTTATATTGAGCGCGGAAAAATCCCTGACAAAAGACACATTACTTTCAAAAAGGAAAATGGTGAACTTTTTCGTGAAGAACTATTCTCGACTCACGGCTTCTCCAATATTTATTCCAATAAATATCATCACAACATGCCATGTAAAGTCACTCGCGTAGAACCATACTCAGTTGATCATGGTGCGCCTTGGGAGCCGGAATTATTACAAAACTACAAAATCGATACCAAACAAGCAGACGGTGATGGTAATTTTTACAGTGCTCGCAAAAAGCAAACATATAATGCGGACGTGGCAATATATACCGCCAAAGTGACCGAAGATACTGATAATTTTTATCGCAATGCCTACGCAGATGAAGTAGTTTTTGTGCATGAAGGTGAAGGTATACTTTATTCAGAATACGGCACACTAGAGATAAAACGCTGGGATTATCTGGTTATTCCAAAAGGAACCACCTACCAACTCAAGTTTAATCAGTACCAAAATGTTCGGCTTTTTGTCGTGGAATCTTTTTCAATGGTCTCCATCCCCAAAAATTACCGTACCGAAACCGGACAAATGCTGGAAACTGCACCCTACTGTGAAAGAGATATTCGCCGCCCCGATCTTCAACCTGCAACAGTCGAGGAAGGGGAATTCCCACTCATCGTGAAATATGGTGACCGCTACCAGAAGACTATTTTACAATGGCATCCATATGATCTGGTCGGCTGGGATGGTGCCGTTTATCCCTGGGCTTTTAATATCCAGGATTTTGCACCCATTGTTGGTAAAATCCATTTACCGCCGACAATTCACCTCGTTTTCACCGCAAATAATTTTGTTATGTGTAATTTTGTTCCCAGATTGTTTGATTTCCATCCAAAATCTATCCCTGCGCCTTATTACCATTCAAACATCGATAGTGATGAAGTACTATACTATGTCGATGGAGAATTTATGAGCCGCACCGATATAGAAGCAGGTTCGTTAACATTACATCCGAAAGGCGTTCCTCATGGGCCACAGCCAGGCAAAACTGAATTATCAATTGGTGTTAAGGAAACTTTTGAATATGCCGTCATGGTTGATACCTTTGCCTCGCTTAAGTTAACCGAACACTTTAAAAAATGTATGGACAAAAATTACAACCAGTCCTGGCTGGAAAACTAAACCATAGACGACCAAAGGAATTTATTATGAATGTAGCAAAAAACCCACTCGGCCTTCGAGGAATTGAATTTACCGAATTCGCCACCCCGGATTCAGACTATATGCACAAAATTTTTCAGGATTTCGGTTTCTCGAAATTAAAAACCTTCAAAAATGGCGATATCGATTATTACAATCAAAACGGTATTCATTTTTTGCTTAATCATAACAAAAACGGTTTCTCCAATGATTTTGCCAAAACGCATGGTCCGGCAATATGTTCTATGGGCTGGCGAGTGGACGATGCAGCTTTTGCCTTCGAGGAATCAGTAAAACGTGGCGCCAAAGCTGCCACCGAAGAAAATAAAGACCTGCCTTATCCTGCAATTTACGGCATTGGTGATAGCCTTATCTATTTTATTGATAAATTTGCTGACAAAGGCTCTATTTTCACAGACGACTTTGATGATTTATCAGAACCGGAAATCGTACCTGACAAAGGTTTTCTGTTAGTCGACCATTTGACCAATAATGTCCATCACGGAACCATGGAAAAATGGGCAGACTTTTATAAAAACATTTTCGGTTTTTATGAAGTCAGATATTTTGATATCGACGGTGCTAAATCCGGTTTGGTTTCGTATGCGTTACGTTCACCAGACGGTAGTTTTTGCATCCCAATTAATGAAGGCAAAGAAGGTAATATTCATAATCAAATTGATGAATATTTAAAAGAGTATCAGGGACCAGGCGTACAACATTTGGCGTTTTTAACCCGGGATATTATTGCCTCTCTGGATGCCATGAAAGGTTCGGCTATTGAAACTCTGGATATTATCCCCGAATATTACGATACCATCTATGAACGAGTGCCTCAGGTCACAGAGGACAGGAAAAAAATTAGAGCGCATCAAATCCTCGTCGATGGCAATAAAGATGGTTATCTTTTACAAATTTTCACCAAGAATTTATTCGGTCCTATTTTTATAGAAATTATCCAAAGAGAGAATAATCTGGGTTTTGGTGAAGGTAATTTCACCGCCTTGTTTGAATCCATTGAAAGAGATCAGGAAAGAAGAGGGGTTTTGTAACCTATATTTCCTGACCTAACGCAATAGAATCAATATATACCCGTGCTACCTGAATATGCAGGATTTCAGCAAGAGAAAAGGCGTACATATTCAAGGCATAAAAGTGCAGTGTTAGTCATTTATGTCCATGGAAGGACTGTATGAAGAAAATGCATTATGTCCAAGGATGGACGGTAGTAGAACAATGCAGGAGCAATTGTCGAGGAGCAATTTTCTTTTATGTCCATGGAAGGACTGTATGAAGAAAAT
>CAZKUH010000087.1:0-7860 GCA_964555895.1 uncultured Enterobacterales bacterium | reverse complement strand
AGGCGGTGGTACCCCCAGCTTGTTTTCAGGTCGGGGAATAAATCAGTTAATCTCAGCGATCCGCTCATTACTCCCGCTTAAACCTAATACTGAAATCACCATGGAAGCCAATCCCGGGACTGCCGAAGCGGACAAATTTAAGGCATACTTTGATGCCGGCATCAATCGACTCTCCCTTGGTGTACAAAGTTTCCAAGATCCTTTTTTGCATGTTTTAGGGAGAATACATACGGTGGAACAAGCATACCAGGCTTTTGAAATGGCCAAATTGGCTGGGTTTGAACAAATAAATATTGACCTCATGTTCGGACTGCCGGCACAATCCACGGCACAAGCCCTGTTTGATCTCAGCACAGCGATCCGCCTACAACCCGAACATATATCCTGGTATCAATTGACCATCGAACCCAACACCCATTTTCACGCCAAACCACCGATATTGCCAGCAGAAGAGGAAATGTCCAGCATAAACCAAGAAGGTTTAGCGCTTTTACAACATAATGGTTACCAACGTTATGAAGTTTCCGCATTCGCCAAGAAAGAGAATTTCTGTCAACATAATTTAAATTATTGGCAATTTGGTGACTACCTGGGTATCGGTGCCGGCGCGCATTCAAAAATTACCCACGTCCCTAGTGGGAAAATTTTAAGGCGTCAGAAAACCCGGCAACCTAAAACCTATCTGAACAAATTAAAACCTTTTATTGCCCAGGAAAATGCGATAAACGTTGACGAACTGCCGTTGGAGTTTATGCTCAACGCCTTGCGTTTAACTGAAGGCGTTAGCAGCCAATTGTTTCAAGCACATAGTGGCCTGAGTCCAATGCTTATTGAACCCACCATTAAAAAAGCACAACAACAACAACTAATGAAAAATTGGCCCCTACGGATCCAACCAACTGAACTTGGGTTACGTTTTTTAAATGATACTTTAGCTTTATTTTTCCCCGAAAATCTTGAAAACTTTCCTCAGTTAACATCCATTCCGATCACAACAATAGATTGACCAGCTTCACTCTCTTTCGTCTGAACCTGTTGAAACAAAATCGCTCATTTTGAGCGTTAACCTTACCTTAAATCTGGCTGTTTTATAGAACCAAATAACCCCGTTTGAATATCGTCTAACCCTGAAAGGTTTGGCGTGGTAAACAGCGCCTTGGTTTTAACTTTATTGCTTTTGCTGCCGACAACTTGCTCTAAGAGGTAGCACATCAACATCATGATTATCCTCATTTTGTAATGTCGCGCCCTTTCCATAAAGCAAACACCGCAGGAAATACCACCAATACCATTAATAATGCTGAACTAATACCACCAATCATCGGAGCAGCAATACGTTTCATCACATCAGCACCGGCGCCTGTGCTCCATAATATGGGAATTAACCCTAGTAAAAGAGCCATGCCGGTCATGAGCATGGGGCGGATACGGCGTCCTGCACCTTCAACAATTATCTGAGTTAAATCGTCATAATTATTGTTCTTTCCTTCATCCTGCTTTTGTTTATAACTTATGCCTAAATACAACATCATCAGGATGCCCATCTCTGCATCTAATCCCGCTAATGCAATCATACCAACCCATACGGCGACGCTGAGGTTGTAGTCCAAGAGGAATAACAGCCAAATTGCACCAACGAGTGAAAATGGAATCGCAATTAGAATAATCAGTGCTTCGATAATAGATTTGCGATTTACAAATAGCATAAAGAACACAATGAATAGCGTCAGCGGTACCAGAATCTTGAATTTAGCTTTAGCGCGTTCAAAGTATTTAAACTGTCCAGCCCAGGCAATTCGAAACCCCGCAGGGATGTTAACTTTTTCTTTGACCACTTCACGTGCCAGCTGTACATAATCAGCGATACCGATATCTTTTACATCGACAAATACAAAGGCGACCAGCTGTCCGTCTTCATTTCGCAGCATGGGGGGGCCGGTTAAAAATTTCAGATCAGCTAACTGACTAATAGGCACTTGTGCGCCACCTGGCGTTGAGACCAAGACACGTTTTAATGCCTGGGGATTATCTCGAAACTCACGTGCATAACGCAGATTGATTGCATAACGTTCACGACCCTCGATGGTTTCAGAAACTTTAAGTCCACCGACAGCAACCTGCAAAGCCTCTTCAACGTCTGCCACTGTTAAACCATAACGCGCAATTTTTTCTCGATCAATATTAAAATCAAGAAAGTAACCGCCTGTTAAGCGCTCGGCAAAAGCACTCCGAGTATAAAGTTGAGTACGTTTATCTTTCAGTAATGCCTTTTCAATATCCACAGCCGTTGATTCAATGCTTTTAAGATTTGTACCAAAAACTTTAATACCTAGACCGGATCGAATACCCGTGGCCAACATTTCGGTACGCGTCTGGATCGGCATCCACCAGATATTAGGCATACCAGGGTAGCTTAACTTCTCATCCATTTCAGCAATAAGTGTGTCCCATGTCATGCCTTCACGCCATTCACTTTTTGGTTTTAAAGTGATCACTGTTTCTACCATTGATAAGGGAGCAGGATCGGTCGGACTGGTAGAACGACCAATTTTGCCAAAGACCCGCTCGACTTCTGGAAATTGTTTTAATTGCTTATCCATAGATTGTATTATTTTCCCTGCCTCAGTAATCGACATCCCCGGCAATGCCGTTGGCATGTACAAAATACTGCCTTCATTCAATGGCGGCATGAATTCATTACCCAGTTTCATAAAAATAGGGATGGTAATAATCATCGCCAACACTGCCAGGCCAACCACCCAGTAACGAAAATCTACCGCAAATCGAACAAGCCGTGAATAAACTTTTACTAACCAACGGTTAAAAGAACTTTTGTTACCACGGATTTTTCCTCGAATCAATAATACCGCCAATGCAGGGGTAAACGTAATCGCTAATAGCGCCGAAAACCCCATAGCGTAGGTTTTTGTAAATGCTAATGGTTTAAACATGCGACCTTCGGTTCCTTCTAAGGCAAACACGGGAAAAAATGATACGGTAATGATAAGAAGTGAGAAGAAAATACTGGGTCCAACTTCCTGTATAGCTTGAATAATAACTTCTCGCCGTTTTAATTTTGCTTCATTATCATCAAGGACTTCCAGTCGCTTATGAATATTTTCGATAATAACAATGCTGGCATCCACCATGGCACCTATAGCAACAGCGATGCCGCCTAAAGACATAATGTTCGCTGTCAAATGTTGCTCTGACATAGGGATAAAAGATAACAGGATCGCGATAGGGATGGTCAGTATGGCAATCAATGCAGAGCGGAAGTGTAATAAAAAGATCATGATCACCAGAGAGACAACAATCATCTCTTCAGTTAATGTCGTTTTAAGGGTATCAATGGCTCGATTAATAAGATCCGAACGATCATAGGTTGTAATAATTTCTACGCCATCGGGTAAACCAGCCCGCGCTGTTTCGATTCGTTGTTTCACGCGTTCAATTACTGCGAGAGTATCTTCACCATAACGCATGATGACGATACCCCCAACGGTTTCACCTTCTCCATCAAGTTCTGCTATACCGCGACGCATCGCTGGGCCCAGACTGACTTTGGCAATATCACGAACCGTAATCGGTGTGCCATTATTACTGACACCCAGGCTGATCTTTTCAATATCCTTTTTCGATTTAATATAACCCCGTCCACGAATAAAATGTTCGTGGCCAGCAATCTCGAGTACGCGCCCCCCCACATCATTATTTGAACGACGAATGGCTTGAGCAACTTTTTGTAACGGTATACCGTAAGCAGCTAGTTTGTTAGGATCAACGTTAACCTGGTATTCTTTACTGAAACCACCTATAGAAGCGACTTCAGCCACACCTTCTACTGACTCTAACCAGTAACGGATAGTGAAATCCTGCAAACTACGCAGCTCCGCAAGATTGGTATTCCCCGTTTTATCGACCAATGCATATTGATACACCCAACCCACGCCCGTGGCATCCGGACCGAGTGTTGGACGCACGCCATTAGGTAATTTTGCTACTGCGGTATTCAAATATTCCAGCACACGTGAACGTGCCCAGTAAATATCTGTGCCATCCTTAAATATCACATAGACAAAACTCAAACCCATAAAACTCTGGCCGCGAACAAATTCTACGTTGGGTGCGGCTAGTAATGTTGTGGTCAATGGGTAAGTAATTTGATCTTCAACCAGATCCGGGCTACGACCAGACCATTCGGTATAAATAATTACTTGAACATCAGACAGATCCGGAATAGCATCCAGCGATGTATTTGCTAACGATCGATAACCCCAAAAAGCAGCGGCTAAAATAACCAGCAGTGTTAATAAAGGATTCAGTGCACAGTAACGAATTAATCGTTCAATGAGGCCGTGGTTTTTATTGATTTCTGAATTTACCATTGGTCAATCGCCGCCTTAAGTTTGCTTTCAGCGGCAATCAGAAAATTGCCAGAGGTCACGACTTTATCGCCAGGTTTTAAACCTTCCAGTACTTCAATATCATCAGCATTGCGAAGCCCCGTTTTTATGCTGCGTGGTTGTAATTGACCATTACCTAAATCTATAAATACGATTCGACTTTCTCCAGCATAAATGACAGCAGCTTCAGGCACGATCAAACGCTTACCCAAATTAACCTTTAAATGTACGTGTGCGTACATATCAGGTTTTAATAAACCATCACGATTATCAAGTTCAACGCGAACTTTTGCTGTACGTGTATCACCCGCCAGATAAGGATAAATATATGCCACTTTTCCATACAAGATTTTACCCGGCTGTTCAGGTAATACAATTTTTGCATTCATTCCTACTTTAACTAATGGAATTTCATACTCATAAATTTGCCCTTCTACCCAGACGGTAGATAGATCGGCAATACGTAAAAGTCTCATTCCTGCTTTCACAGCACTTCCAGCGACAATATTTTTTTCAATGACGATACCGTTAACAGGTGAGATGATCGGCAAATATTCTACAGGGCTTCCTCGTTTTTCCAGTTTTTGGATTTGGGAGGACGTAACATCCCAAAGCAGTAATCGCTGTCTTGCTGCTTTTAAAAGAGAATCCTTTTTATTTTTACGGCGCCTAAATGTTTCCAGATATTCTTGTTGCGCCGAAAGCAATTCAGGGCTGTACACACTGAACAAAGATTGTCCGGCTTTTACTGGGATACCAACAAAATCCGCTTTTAATTTTCCAATCCAGCCATTGAATTTAAGTGTAATATCCATCAAGCGTGTTTCGTCATAAGTAATACGGCCAGCGGCGCGAATGGTTTGTGTTAAATTTTTCACTTCTGCAAAACTTGTGGTCACACCAATTAACTGACGACGGCGAGCGTCCATACTGATGCTGCCGAATTGGCGTTCTTTTTTAGTTACCGATACCAAATCCTTTGCGCAAATGGGACAAACATCTGATATGGTGGATTTATCAGATGTTTGTTCGGAACAGCTGCATTGAGCACCCTGTGTTGCGGTTGTAAATTCAAGTCCCTTGCGTCCAGTTACCACGCCAATAACCAGATCACCATGCCCCAATGCTTTACTTTCCACCTTAATTGCTAATGACCACTCAGCACGCATACCGGGTGTAAACTCACCCGAGTAAATCCCCGCTGATGTTTCGACTATGTTTACTGACGCATTCTTTGCTTCCATATTCCCCATGGCAGACATTTGTGCAACAGCATGTACTTTGGCACCCGTGACTAATTGAGCCTTTTTATCTTTTACGATGATGGTTAATTTATTCTTACCGGCAATGGGTGGATTTGGGGCAACCTGAACCTGAAGTCGGTACTGATTTGCTACAATCACTTTATTCTCTAAATCAGATATACGTTTGGATGCTAGTCGAGAAATTTTACTGGCAGTTGCTGAGCTAAGACGCACACCTGTACGACTCGTCGTCAGATCAAATTCCAGTCGGGCATTTCCGGTTTTGTTTGAATTGATTTCCAGTGTCAATGGCCAGGCACCTTTCATTGCCAATTTAAAAACACCTTCGTAGATCCCTGCACCACTGTGTTCCATGGTGGAGGGTGCTGGCATTGCGGACATCGAACCCATCGCAGGCATCTCAGCTACAGCTTTGATCTGAGCATCTGTCACTGGCTGATTATCTTTGTCATAAAGAATGATTGTCAGACTGTTATTTCCCACTTTTGGTTGTTCAGGATCAAGTTGCACATACACTTTAAATGGTCCGGCATAATGTGCAGTGCTTTCATCAAGCGTACTGATGTTTGATGGCGCTGATAATAACTGCCAGCCTAAAACAACGGCAATAATCACAACAGTAAACAGAATTAAACGTGATTGGAAGGTTGATACTTTCATGGTGATTCACCTTTTAAAAAATCTGAATGATTCGACGACATACCGGATATATTTAAAGCAGCATCCAGTAAACGAGGCTCAGCAACACGTTTTGCCAGCGTAGCAAGGTGTCGTAAGTAATTAGCTTGTGCCTTTACATGATTTAATTGGGTCTGTATTAGATTTTTTTCTGCACTGACCAAATCAAGAAAACCACCTTCGCCTGATTGATAATCGACTTTAGCTGCGTGTAGATTTTCTTCAGCAAGTGGCATCAATTTCGTTCTATAGAGTTTTAACACATGGCGACTTTCTTCAACCCGGTTATACGCACGTTGCACAGCACCTGCGATGGCTGTTTGCTTTTCATTTATTTTCCATTTCAATGCTAATAAATGTGCGCGTTTTTCACTGAGTCTGGCATTCCGTTTACCTTGTCCAATTGGAATAGTAATACCGATACCAACAGTAAAACGCTTTTCGTCCTGATTCCATAAACTGTTATATCCCGCAGTAACATTAAAGTCCGGATAGTAGTTTCGTTCAGCCAGCTTTACCTGGGCATTGCTGGCCTGTTTAAGTGCGTGTAATTTTTTTATTTCAGGATGTATTTCAATAGCCATTTGGCGTAAACGTTCAACCGGTGGCAATGATTGAGGTTTTGGCAAGCCCCCGGGCGGAGCAATAATTTCTTCAGGTGCCTGGTTTAACAATGTATTTATTTGAACCAGGATATTACTTTTTTTGCGTTGCAGGATAATAGCCTGATGTTCCAGCAAGTTCTGTTCAACTTCAGCGCGTAAAGCATCCTGTTTGCTAGCCCGTCCTGTGCTGTATTTCAATTCGGCGATAGCCTGAAATTCACGCCATAAATCCTGATTGACCAGATTGATGCGTAATGCTTCATGAATAAAATACCAGTCAGCAAAAGCATTTGCTGATGCTTCGATCAATTGAAGCCGCATTATTTTAATATTTTCTCGGCTGGCTTTTGCTTTAAATCGTGCATTGTCACCACGTAAATCAAGCTTACCAAACCAGGGCAGCTTTTGTGACAATTGAATTTTCTGACCGAAGTCCTGTCCATCAAAATTTCGGGTTTCCGGTGCAAATGTATAAGACAACATGGGATCTTCCAACGCAGAAACTTGCTCAATACGGTCTTGCGCAGCCTGCCATGATAACTGCATAGCCTCAATTGAAGGATTGTGTGTTAACACAGCTTGAATTAATTGCTTCATGCCAAGCTGTTTATTTTTTCTTAAAAAGACATGCTGATTTGCAATCGTTATTGTTGCAAAGGACAACAATATGCTAATTAAGAATAACTTTTTCGATAACCGATTCAGAAACAACTGAGTCCAGAATCTGATAGATAGTTTTTGGTACACGGTACACCTCTCATACAACACGTAAAAACTCCATGCACTGCGAAATCAAACGCGGTGCATCATGTGAATGTTTTTGAGCGGTGTTTAAATACGGACGCGGTTAGTACTGATGTAAATTTGAGTGCCGGGGGATGATAATGCCAGGGAGAGAACATGGGC
>CAZKUH010000086.1:0-7875 GCA_964555895.1 uncultured Enterobacterales bacterium | reverse complement strand
ATCGCTGCCGTGGTCGATGTATCGGGTATGGGTATAACTACATCAATGTCATGTTCAGGCCATTCAGCTATAATCCGCGTGGCTAATTTTTCCCCCATACGCATTTGCGTGCGGTAAACCGATATTTTATCTATCATAGAATCGGGTCTTGCCAGATAAACAAATTCGAAAATACAGGGCGAATAAATGGTTTCATCTGCACATTGTCTAGAATGGACAGTACCATCAAATTCAACATAAATCACTTCTCCAGGCAATACATCGCGAATAAGTTCAAAGCCTAGAGAATCCAAGCCAACAGTTTCCGATGCAAACATATATTCGACGCCCTGTCCGGTTTCTTTTTTACCAAAAACAATCGGTCGAATAGCAAATCGGTCCCTAAAACAGACCATGCCATGATCATTAATCATGGAAATTGCTGCAAATGCACCTTGACATCTTTTGTGCACCGTTGATACTGCATTAAAAATATCATCCGGGCTTAAATGTTTATTTTCACAACGCTGAAGTTCGTGCGCAAAAATATTTAATAACACTTCAGAATCTGAATTGGTATTGATATGCCGACGATCAGATTGAAATAAATCTTTTTTCAGAGCATCAGCGTTGGTCAGGTTGCCATTGTGGGCAAGTACGATGCCGTAAGGCGAGTTAACATAAATGGGTTGTGCTTCGGCTGAACTGTTACTTCCAGCCGTTGGGTATCGCACATGGCCAATACCGCTGTGTCCGGTTAAACCCATCATATGACGTGTTTTAAATACATCCTTTACCAGACCATTCGATTTCCTCAAATGTAGACGGTCACCATCAAATGTTACAATCCCTGCTGCGTCCTGTCCACGGTGTTGTAACACGGTGAGCGCATCATAAATTCTTTGATTTACTGCTTTAAGTCCAACGATACCGACAATACCGCACATACATCAATCCTCTTGGCTGGACAATAAGTAGCTCATTGACCAGATATCATCTACTTGGGGGGGATTTTAGTGTTTACGAGGATCATACACAACTATAGATGCATTTAAATTATTATTTTTTTTCACTTTCCGCAATATTTTTTCTGCATCTGTCTGTTTAATCACCGGACCAATAAGCACTCGCGTCAGTTTTTTTCCGTTACGATTGACTTTTTCACGACCCACAAAAGCATTCAGTTGTTGTTTTTTCAACCGGTCAACCAAATTTGTGGCATTTATAGCGTCAGCAAAACTTGCAACTTGAATGATATAAGCGGTTGGCTGCTTTAGCCGATCGTTGTTAGCGGTTTTGTTGGTGATGGCTTTGGACTTTACTGATTTACCCAAAACCGCTTTTTTGTCTCGTTTATTTTTATCTGTCAGACGGTCTTGGCTGGCGTTTTTTGCCAGTTCCAGCGCCAGTTTCTGCAGTTTTTCATTCTTGGGTTTTGCTGGGATCAAGTTGTCTTCAAAATATTGTACTTTACGCCCATCAAGAATTGAGGGTAAAAATAATACCGCCAAAGCAATTAATACAGCCGCACCAACCAGTCTTTGTTTTAAACCAGGATCAATCACTTAACTTCTCCGATGATTTTTAAACTAAAATCAACTACCCAGGATACCCGAACAGCATTTTTATTCATGCTGAGCACTTTGAAAAAAGCGTTTTGCAGCTTCTGCCGTCACAAAGGAACCGAATACCACTATAGTACCGCAGCTTGATGATTGTGCCAAAGCCAATTTTAATGCAGATTTCACATCCTGAACACATTTCACCTTCTCAGTACTGGGTAAATTTTGACGAATGAAATCAGCATCAGCCCCTCTTTTACCCGGTAAATCACAAACCAACCATTGATACTGTGCTGCAATCAGCGGCAGTAATGCCCGCTGGATATCTTTATCTTTTAACATCCCACAAATCAAAGTTACAGGTGTGTGTAACAACTTGATACGGTCAGCCAAAGTGGCAATAGCTTGCTCATTGTGGGAAACATCAACAAAAACTGTCGGGTGTTCCGCTATTTTTTCGAACCGACCGGGTATAAATACATTTTTTTGAGCTTCGAATATAACATGCTTTGATAATTCCAAATTGAGTAAATAGGCAACATAGACAGCGCCAGCCAGATTATTGTTATGAATTGAACGGTTGGCTTTAAATTTATAGCTGGCACACTCCCTAGGATTGAGGTGCTGCTTGGGGTTTATTTTCACCACGATGACATTATCTTGTTCATAAAATTGAAACTCATTACCCAAAAACACACATTCAGCCGACGTTTTTAGCGCGATGTTTCGCACAGCTATGGGTAATGAATTATCAGCGATAACTAATTTCTTGCGCTTTCTGGCGATGGCAAATTTTTCTGCAGCAATTTCCGCCAGGGAATGTCCGAGCCATTCGGTATGGTCTAATGCTATTGAAGTTATCACCGCAATATCGGGTTCAATTAAATTAACTGCGTCCAGTCGTCCGCCGAGGCCAATTTCAAACAAGAGTATATCAAAAGGTAAGGATTGTGCGATGACAAAAGCTGCCAAGGTGGTAAACTCAAAAAAGGTTAGCTTGGTATCTCCTCTCGCAGCTTCAACCGTACTAAACGCCACCGCTAAATCAGCATCGGAGATAGCTTCACCATTAATCCGAAAACGTTCGTTGAATGCAATTAAATGCGGTGAGGTATAACTGAAAACGGTTTTTTCTGCTGCGAGTGAGAGCGCTTCAATAATTGCAATGGTGGTACCTTTGCCGTTGGTACCACCAATGGTAACCACTTTATTTTGCGGCGACTTTATTTGCTGGTAAAACTGCTCACCAATGGCTCTGGCCACACTATCGATTCTATCGAGTCCAAAATTGATATCGTCAGGATGTTGCTTTTCAATCTCATGCAACCAATCCTGAATTGTCATACTTTGCTGAGTTGGCATAATCTAATCACCATATTGAAAGCTGAAAAGTCTTTAAAATTCGATCTTATGCCGCAGATTCTACTTCTATGGGCTTATTCCCCTGTAACTTGGCAATAAGCCTGGCAAGGGTGTCTTTCATTTTTCTGCGATCGACAATCATATCTATCGCGCCGTGCTCCAGTAAAAATTCACTTCTTTGGAAACCTTCGGGAAGTGTTTCCCTGACAGTTTGCGAAATGACCCGTGGTCCGGCAAAACCGATTAATGCTTTGGGCTCAGCAATATTGATATCACCAAGCATCGCCAGACTGGCGGAAACACCACCCATTGTTGGATCGGTTAAAACCGAGATGTATGGTATTTCCAGCTTAGACATTTTGCCTAAAGCCGCCGATGTTTTCGCCATCTGGAAAAGTGAAAACAATGCCTCCTGCATCCTTGCACCACCACTGGCAGAAAAACAAATAAGTGCAGATTTGTCAGCAATAGCCTGTTCAACAGCTCTGACAAATTTCTCACCCACAACGGAACCCATCGAACCACCCATAAATCTAAAATCAAAAGCACAACCGATCACTGACTGGTTATTTATTTTTCCTTTTCCAACCAGCATGGCATCTTTTTCACCAGTCGCTTTCTGACTGCTGTTGATACGATCTCTATAACGTTTGGAATCCTTGAATTTAAGTTTATCATTCGGCTCTAGTTCTGCAGCAATTTCGTCCCAGTTTTCATCGTCAAAAAGTTTATTTAATCTTTCTCGAGCACCTAAACGTGTATGAAAGCCGCATTTAACACACACCCCCACATTCCGAGCTAATTCGGTACGATAGAGCACGGATTGGCAGCCACCACATTTTATCCAAACCCCTTCCGGCACTGAATTCTTTCGATCAGTTCCATCGGTTTTTCTACCAGGTAATATTCTTTCTAACCAACTCATTTTCTACCCTTCTTAAAATTAAATTTTTCAAAACAATTTTGCTCATAGCAATTTCAAACCAATATCATGCCCAATACCCTGAGATGAACTTAAACAGCTTGCTAACGCCAATATAGTGTCCATTTGATACCATGCAACACTGCACTACCAACTACAGGCGCAATAATCTGGCAAAAAAGAGACTTAAGCAAGTCTTAAAGCACAACTCGTACCAGCTATACCCAAAAGAGCCAGCATAATCACTGTTTTACATTAATCTGCTTGCCATGGCAATGGACCCGGTTCATGCAGCGGAAGTTCAAATTTTGCCGGATAATTCACCGCGACCAAATATAAACCGGATGCAGATGCTGTAGCGGGAGCCTGTGTCCGATCTTTGCCTTCCAATAATACTTTGACGTCTAGAGGTTTCAGCGAAGTTTTTCCCACCGCAATCAAAATACCGGCAATATTTCTTACCATGTGATATAAAAAGGCATTTGCCGACACTTCAATAATGATGTAATCCCCTCTTCGTACCACCGTCAAACTATGGATATCTCTAAAACAACTCTTTGATTGGCAATGTGCCGCCCTGACCGCACTAAAATCTTTCTCTCCAATAAAAAATGTCAAGCATTGTTGCATCAGCGTAACATCCAATGCAGCTTCAACCCGGCTGACACGATTAGCCAACAATGCGCTGCGGGCTCTGCTGTTGTGAATAATATAGCGATAACGACGAGAAATAGCTGAGAATCTGGCGTGAAAATCAGCAGATACAATTTTCGCCCAACGGACGCTAATATCTGCTGGTAATCGAGTGTTACATCCTTCAACCCAGGCTTTTAATTGTCTTGGTTTTCGTTCATCGACTGTATAATTAAAATGGAGGATTTGGCCACTGGCATGTACGCCTGTGTCAGTACGTCCGGCACAATGCAACGTTATAGGCTGATTGGCAATTCCTGAAACAGTATCTTCTAAAATTCCCTGTACCGATTCAGCATTTTTTTGCCGTTGCCAACCACAATAATTTTTACCATCATATTCAACACACAAGGCAATTCTACGGGTAGATGCGTTTTCAACTGCATTTGGCAAATTTGTTACCTGAATAATTCATTACAATGTTTATACCCGTGATAACGAGGGATATATAAAAAAAACGCCCAAAATTTCAGGCGCTTGATAGAAAATCAGCAAACAGCTTATGACTATTCTATTTGCGAAATTAAATCTTTAGCCTCAGTTTTTTGCTCGTCATTACCCTCAGTCAAAACTTCTTGAAGGATCTCACTGGCACCGTCGTAATCTTCCATATCAATATAAGCTCGAGCAAGATCAAGCTTGGTTGAGGCCTCATCAACATCACCTAAATCCAGTAAAGTTTCGTCAATACCCTCTTCATCAATCTCTTCATCTAAATCATCGTCGCTAATTTCAGTATCTATCAGTTCTGACTCGGAAATAAAATCAATACCTTCGGTGCTGAGACTTTCCTCAGATCCTGCAGCTTGTTCTTTGCTTTCACTGAAGTCAAGATCAGCACTCTCAAAATCCAGTCCGGTGTTTTCTAACGCAACACTTGCCTGAGTGTCTTCATTTGAAGCTATAAATTCGTCGTCTTTATCACGCTTATCGTCACTCATTTCATCATCATCTTCAGCAACCGTTTGTTCATCTACGGTTGAAGAGGTAGGTGAAGAAAAATCAAGCGCATCTTTGTTACCTAGATCACCAGCTGCAGATTGCTCATCAATTTCAGCCGAATCTTCAGGAAACACTAAATCATCATCTTCTTCAGCGGATTCGTCGTCATCCGCAAAGGACAGATCACCAAATATATCTTCAGTAGAAGGCAGCTCATCGGTAGCAGCCTCTTCAGGCCAAGCTTCACGCTCCATAATGCTCACCTTTTCTGCTACGGCGGAATCTGTCGCGAGGACGTCCAAAATCTCTCTTTTTTGATCTTTAAATTCACTCATGGCTTTGTTTTCAGCAAAGCATTCCATTAATTTCAAACGAAGATCGGTACGCTCAGGTGCCTCATCCAGTGCATCCCGTAATATTCTTTCTGCCTGATCGTATTTGCCATAGGCCAAATAAACATCAGCCTCTCCCAATGGATCGGTATTGGATTCGACATCAAGCGCTCCCTCTTCATCGAGTATCGCTTCCGACTCAGGAATATATTCACTATCGATCCCCATCTCATTAGCAAGAATATCATCACCCACATCAGGTAAATCATCCTCATTGAGATCGCCGCCAACCGGTACCACCAAACTTTCCTGAAAAGCTTCCTCTTCCATATTACGGCGTCTAAACCACAGCACAGCAAAAAAAAGTACCAATGTGCCTGATCCTACAGCCATCCAAACCGTTGTACCTAACGCCATCACGGAATCAAGAAATGATTTTTCAACAGCTTTAACAGCCACAACTTCTTCAGTAGGAGTTGTGTTAACAGCCGTTGTCGTTTCAGCGTTTGTCGCGGCAGTTTGATTCTGTTTATTTTGATCAGCATTAATATCTTGTGGGTTGGTTACACCGTCAGAAACTTCTACGCTTTCAGTGGCTTGTTCTGAAACATCGGCCTGCGTATTTTCTGGGGTCGCACTAGTATTTTGTTGCGGATCATCTAAAGTTTCTGTATTAACTACCGGCTTTTCCTGTGCTGATTGATTGGCATCAGTTACGGTCTTTTCTGTATCTTCTTGAGAATCTTGCAGCGAGGATATTTGGGTATCTTTGAGGCTCAACAACCGCTCCAGTTTGTCGATACGTTCCGATTTATCCTGTAGCCGGGTTTTGAGCGTATCAATTTCATCGGATAAAGTCGCGACGGCTTCAGATTCCAGGGCAGCATTACTGCCACCTTCTCCAGCACCAGCGGCGGTGAGCTTTAAACGCGCTTTAGCAGCCCCGGTAGCACCCGAAGCTTTAGCATATTCGGCAGTATCGATAACCACATCGGGTCGCGTGCCGGCATTACCCCGCCCACCCCATAGTTGATTTTGTCTGGCAATTTCAAGCAATGCTTGTTGTTGAGACAAACTGTCAACACCTGACTCATCAGGGATCTTTAACACGGAACCCTTTTTCAAGGTATTCATATTGTTATTGATGAAGGCATCAGGATTCGATTGGTAAATAGCTACCATGGTTCTTTGAATAGAAGCATTCCGTGGACGATTTTTTCGCGCGATACTCCATAAAGTATCTGCATTTTTCACGGTGTATTCGCCCTCAGTCGCCACATTCCAGTTATCGTTTGAGATTGTTCTGGTTTGCACAGCATTAAAGTCATTCACACTTTCTGCTGAACGGCTCTGATTTTGAGATGCGGTTGCAACTTTCGGTCTGCTGCTCAATTGTACTTTCGAAAAAACCGGGGGATCGAGTAACAGGGTATATTCACGCATCACACGACCATTAGGCCAGTTGACTTCAACCAAAAAATCCAGAAAAGGTTCCTTAACCGGATCTTTGGTTGTTACTTGAATAATCACGCTGCCATCTTTGTTAAAAACGGGTTTAAAACGCAATTGGTGTAGAAAAAAATTATACTGTACACCGGTACGTTTGAATTCCTCAGCTTTGGCAAGATTCGTAATAATCTGTTCTTTTGTTAAACTATCTGCAGATAATAAACGAATTTCAGCATTTAATGGCTGGTTTAAATTAGAGTGTAATGTAATCTCACCGAGTCCAAGTGCATATACCGCACTATTCAAACCCAACATGCATCCAGCTACAACCCAAGGAGAAGCTTTACGGATCATACCCAATCCCTTCTTAAATTGGTTAATTGACGTGCCTAAAATGGCTCAAATTGTATGTAAGCCAATTGCTTATGTAATTATTCTTAAGCCATTTCTCACAACATTGTGGTAACTATAGCTTATAAATAGCTTTTTACCAATAGTTCAGCTATCTGAACTGCATTTAAAGCCGCCCCTTTACGGATGTTATCGCTCACGACCCACAAATTTAAACATATAATGTAGTGCGGAAGTGCATACATCTGAATGCCATATATGATTACGTTATGTGTAATAAGTA
>CAZKUH010000085.1:0-7878 GCA_964555895.1 uncultured Enterobacterales bacterium | reverse complement strand
GTTATAGACAGTCAAGGGCTTTATGATGTCAATTTGGTTAGAAAATCGGGTTGCTTACGATGGGATTGTGGTAAATAACAGCCGTAACCAATCATGTCTAACTGTAGGATTAAAGCGTTCGGCATAGGCATTATATTGAGGATTGCAAGTATGTATGAAACGCAGTTTAATATCATTTTTTGCTTGACCCATTCCGTTACCGTATGGCTGATATAATCCGGTCCATTGTTTACCTTATTTTTCGGCTATCCGTGCCATTCGATGCACATCTAACTAGGAATTATCTAATAAATTGATGGTGATCAAGTAATATTTTAAGAGCTAATGTCAAGTTAAATTGAATATCATTCTAAAACATGCTCCGGGCAATTGCTTTTGATCCAATGGTTTATTTACATAAATTAAATCTCCGCTGTGAGCCAGCATGATCTGACGAGATAAACTTAATCCAATACCACAACCCTGTTGTTTTGTTGTGAAAAATGGGATAAAAATACTCTCTGCTACATGGGATTCAATACCGGTCCCAGAATCTTCAACATCAACAATTAGCCCACCTTGTGATTGGCGTTTTATGGTTATTTGAATTTTCTTTTGAGCTACATTACTTAACGACTGTTTTGCATTGACAATGAGGTTGACCAATACCTGTTCCAATTGGCATGAGTCCGCAAACACCCAGTAGTTTTGATTGTCGAACACAAAATTTATATCAATCTCCTGAGACTTGTCGCTTTTACTGAGCAATAAGAGTACATGTTTAACCAAAGCAGTTAGTTCGAGACGTTCAGGCTGTGGTTTCGGCAATTTGGTTATCTGGCTAAAGCTTTGAATAAATGTTCCTAAGCTCTTACTGCGTTTGGTAATAGTTGTTAATGCTTCAGTTAAGTCTTTAAGGTCATCCTTGCAGTCAAACATATCTTGGCTGGGAAGCAACTCCTTCGCTGTTTGAGCCAATAATGACAAAGGCATAATTGAATTCGCAATTTCGTGAGTTAATACTTTAGTAAGGCTCTCATAAGCTTTCTTTTCCTTGGCTTCTAGTGCGTGATGAATAGACTGAATGCTGATAATTTTCACTAATTTTTCTTGCAAACTGGTGCAGGTTAGGTGTACAGAGAATGTGTCAATGCTAGCATCTTTATTCCAAACAACGATGTCTCTTTGTGACGCGTTCACTGAGGTAATATATTGGCCTAATTCCCTCCATTGTGGTGAAGTTATGTCTGTTGGCATAGGGCCAAGTAATTTATTAAGTGCTTGGTTTTTATGTATTACCTTATTGGCCCCATCCACAACAAGAATACAACTGTCTATATGCCGTAAAAGTTCCTGTAAAAATTGGCTATCAGCCTGAGCTTTAATACGACCAATTTGGAAATTCATTTTTATCTGTTCTATTTCGTATCGTAATAAGCTGTTACTACCTAAGCCTAACGAGGGATCGCCATTGGCTATTGCTTTTAAAACCAATTTGGTTCGACGTTCGTTTTTTTGGTGTCGAAGCGATAACCGTATTCTGAAAATAATAGATATGATAATCAGTAGTGTTGTTATTGCATTTAAACCAATTGTTTTGATACTTATACTTGTTACGGCAATGCATAGGGCGAACAGTAATTCACCAATTATATAGCTAAAAACTCCTCGGTTAATCATGAGCTATATACCATATTTTTCCAATCTTCGATAAAGTGCGCCTCGTGTTAATCCT
Source organism: uncultured Enterobacterales bacterium (assembly GCA_964555895.1). Classification (GTDB taxonomy): domain Bacteria; phylum Pseudomonadota; class Gammaproteobacteria; order Enterobacterales; genus DRNA01. Next base: position 6,164 of record CAZKUH010000085.1, on the reverse strand, counting down.
AGCGCCGGTGCTGCTTTGCTGAGATTACCATTAAAGTGAATAATCGCTGTCCGAATAGTTTGCGCTTCGACAGTAGCTAAATTAAGTTGAGTATCTTCAGCTGCGATTGATTCAATTGCAGTTTGTTTGTTACCTATAATTGTCGAGATATCTATTTGACTTTTGTCTGCTAAAATAACTGCACGTTCAAGTGAATGAGATAATTCTCTTACGTTACCAGGCCAGGGATAACGGGTTAGTCGATGCATATCTGATTGGCAAATCATAAGTTCTCGGTGATATTTCTGACAGTTCAGTTGTAGAAAATGATTGATCAGGAGTGGTATATCTTCTTTTCTCTCCCTTAGTGGAGGCAAATTTATTTCGATAGTATTAATACGATAAAGCAGGTCTTGACGGAATAAGCCTTCTACAATAAAATTATGCAGGTTTTCGTTAGTTGCACATATTAGCCTTACATCGGTTTTGATTGAAGTGCTACTGCCAACAGCTTGAACTTGATTGTTTTGAATAGCCGTAAGCAGTTTTGCCTGCTGTTGTAGTTCTAAGTTTCCTAACTCGTCAAGAAACAAACTTCCGCCTTTAGCCAGCTCAAAACGACCAATACGATTTGTCTTGGCATCGGTGAATGCTCCAATTTTGTGTCCAAAAAGTTCGCTTTCAAAAAGAGAACCCACAATCGACCCCAGATCAACTGAGATAAAGGCGTTGTCGGCCCTTTGACTTTGATTGTGTATTGCCCGTGCGACTAATTCTTTGCCTGTACCTGACTCACCTAATATCAATACGTTGGCATCCGTTCCTGCAACCTTGGCTATAGTCGAAAATATTTTTTCCATTACTACACTTTTGCCTAAAAACTCCTGTCTATCGTGGTTGATTACATCTAATAGTCCTTTAGTTTGCCGCGTCATGCGTTTGATAGCTTTCTTTGATTCGACATGTTTGAAAGCAGCTGCGACGGTAGCAAGTAATTCCTCATTTTGACATGGTTTCGCAATAAAGTCACTGGCTCCTAACTTGATAGCAGTGACGGCCAGCTTGATATCGGCATAAGCAGTCATAATCACGATAATCAAATTCGGGTTGATATCTAGTAATGTTTCGAGCCAATAGAGTCCTTCTTTCCCACTGATCGCATCTTTACTGAAATTCATGTCTAGTAGCACAACATCAAAATCTGTTTGTTGTAAAAGAGATGACAACTGAGTGGGATCATTGAGGGTTTGCACCATAGTGTAATGGCGTTTCAATAATAGCCGGATGGCTGTTAATAAGTCAGTATTGTCATCGACAATTAATACATTGCCCTTATTCTTCATTTTTTTACCCTTTGGTCGATTAATTGGAGCTTTATGGAGTTGAGTTACATTGTCCATTAATGGACAGTCTGGTCTCCGTTTATGGACACATTTCTAATATCTTCACCTATACTACCGAGTTATTGGGGTTTTGGGGAGTTTTTACTCTGGCACGACTATTGCTTATTATGGAATATAAACAAACTATCGAATAAAAAGGACATCTGTGGACAAAAAAATAGAAAAAAATGGGATGAATAATATCTCAAAATGGATTATTGCCAGTGTCGGTTTTGTTGCCATTTGTCTTTGGTTTTTACTTGGTACCAGCGTTTTTTCGGGTTCCCAGTATTCAGGAGAACAACAACAACAGATTTCACTTCGCAGTTTGATGCTCAGTACGGTCGTAAAAGGTCGTTTCGATGATTACTTAAATGTACAAGGCACTGTGTCTCCGAAGTCTACTATCTATTTGGATACTATTGCTGGTGGACGAGTTGAAGAACGCTTTGTGCAGCAGGGAGAGTATGTAGAAAAAGGTCAACCTTTAGTTAGGATGTCAAATACTAAGCTACAACTAGATGTAATTAGTCGGGAGACTAAAATCTCTGAGCAACTGAATTTTTTACGGAACACTCAAATGCAGGTTGAAAGTGATCGCCTTGATCTACGACGATCTTTGTTAGATACCGCCAACGAAATTAGTCATTTAGCACGCAAGCTCCGTCAGTCCCAGCTCTTGCAAAAAGAAGGGGCAATTAGTCAAGAGGAGCTTGCCACAGTTAAACAAGATATGGATTACCTCAAAAAGCGCAGGGCACTGACAATTGAACGGCAGACTCAGGAAGAAAAAGTACGTTCATTGCAAATCAATCAGCTGGAAGAGAGTGCTCAGATGCTGCAGAAAAACCTTCAGTTTGCCAGAGATAATCTTGACAATTTAGAAGTTAAGGCTCCAGTCACTGGGTACTTGAGTGATTTTTCCGTAGAACTTGGCGAGTCAATTGTAGCAGGAGAACGATTGGGACAGATTGATATTCCTGGTCAATTTAAAGTTATTGCGTCACTGGATGAATACTACTTGAACAAAGTGTCTGTAGGCATGATGGTTAATGTCGACTTAAATGGTGGGACGCTGCCTTTAACCATCAGCAAAATTGATAGCAGAGTGAATAATTCTCAATTTAAAGTTGATGTCGATTTACCAGATGACTTTCCCGGAACGGATATTCAAGCCAATTCAGCCGAGCAAATCAAAAGCGGACAAACCATTGCAATGAATATTGTGCTTAGTAAAAGCAACCGTGAAACTTTAATGATTAAGCGTGGTGGTTTTGTCAACAATACAGGTGGAAATTGGATATTCGTTTTGAATGCAGACAACAGTATAGCGCATCGTCGTTCGATCACATTAGGCAAGAGGAACCAACAATTTTTTGAGGTAATAAAAGGCCTCGACAAAGGGGAGAAAGTGATAATTTCGAATTATAGCGCTTTTGACAAAGCTGATGTTCTGAATTTCTAAGCGAATTGTGAAAAATAACATTTAAGGATTTTATATGATTAAATTAACCAACTTTTCTCGAGTATTTTATACATCTGATATCGAGACTACTGCAGTAAACAATATTAATTTGCATGTTGCTAAAGGTGAGTTTCTCGCCATTATGGGACCTTCCGGCTGTGGAAAGTCGACTATGTTGTCTATATTGGGTATGTTGGATTCACCAACTAGCGGTGAGTATTTATTTTCAGGACTGAATATTGCTAAATTTAGTGAGAAACAGTTGTCCAACTTGCGTAAAACCTCGTTGGGTATCGTATTTCAAAACTATAATTTGATTGATGATTTGACTGTATACGAAAACGTTGCTCTTCCATTACAATACCAAAAAGTGCCTACCGCTGAACGAAAATCCCGAGTTGATGCTATTTTGAAGCGAATTAAACTTGATCACCGTGCCGATCATTTACCTCAACAGCTTTCTGGGGGCCAACAGCAACGTGTCGCTGTGGCAAGAGCATTAGTGATTAATCCGAAATTGATTCTTGCTGATGAACCAACCGGAAACCTTGATTCCACAAATGGCAAGGAAGTAATGGATATGTTAAAAGAAATAAATAATGAAGGGACTACAGTGATTATGGTAACTCACTCTGAAACAGAAGCATTGTTCAGTCACCGCATCGTTCGTTTGTTTGATGGCCAGATTGTCTCTGATCCCGTCAATAGCATAGAAAACGAGGTTTAATATGCTCTCAAATTATTTTATTACAGCTTTTCGTTCATTTCAGAGGCAAAAAACCTATTTTGCCATTAACGTGATAGGTTTGGCGGTAGGGCTGACGGCAGCATTACTCGTTGCTCTCTATGCATATTATGAAAGCTCTTTTGATGAGTTTCAGCCACACAGTGAAAATACCTATCGAATATTGCAACATTATAAGTCTGCAGATATTAGTGTGCCCATAATTAGCCCTTCTATTGATCAGTATGTAACTAAATTGGATGGCGTAGAAGCTGTTTTCAGTTGGGTAATGGGGGGGGAATCAATTGATGATAAAGTAAAGGTTAATGAGCAATACTTATCGTTGGAAAATGTTTATGCTGCGACACCTAATTTAAATGATTTTTTCTCCATCAATGTACTTAATGGGCAGTTAAAAGAAGCCTTGACGTTGCCGGACAGGATAGCTTTGTCTAAGTCTACTGCTATGCGATTTTTCGGGTCAAGTAATGTAGTTGGACGGCGATTGGATACTGCGAGTAAGATTTGGACAGTCGCTGCTGTTTTTGAAGATATGCCGACTAATAGCCATTTGTTGGTGGATGCCATCATTAACGAAAGTCAATTTAAACACAGATTTTTTAGGAATAATTCATTCACTTACATCAGGTTGTCTGATAATGCAGACAAAGCGAGTATAGTTTCCAAAATAAGTAAATTGATCAATGACAATACTCATCAAGGTAAGAATAATATTGTAATTCAATTACAACCGATACTAGATATACATTTGGACGAAAATATGCTCTATGACATGAAAAAGGGCGGATCTGCCAAAACAGTTAAAATTAGTATCGCCCTAAGTATTCTGTTGTTGTTGATAGGCTCTATTAATTTTATCAATATGAGTATGGCTCAGGCTGGGACTCGAGCAAAAGAGGTTGGTGTGCGCAAAGCATTGGGGTCTTCCAGACAACAATTGCTAATGCAATTCTTGCTGGAGTCTGTTAGCGTTGCCGCTATATCAGCTTTGATTGCTTCTGCTGTTTCTGAGTTGCTTTTGCCTGCATTTAACCAGTTTATTTCACGCGAGTTGAGTATTAATTATTATAGTTATTTCGGAGTATTTATGATCATCTCGACGCTAGTAGTAGGGGTTTTGGCGGGTGCTTATCCTGCATTATTTATTTCATCGTTTAGCGCCAAAAGAGTGTTAAGTGGTGATTTGCAAAGAGGTACAACTGCCATTCGAATTCGCAAGTCTTTGATGGTGTTTCAGGCGGCACTTTCGATAGGTCTTATTATTGGAGCTAGTACTTTGTATATGCAATTGCAGTACCTCGATAACTTGCCAGTGGGTTATGACAAAACCCAACGTTTAAGAGTACTGAATACAGGTAATATTTTCGACCCGAAGTATCAATCTTTGTTTAACGATATCAGTAAAATTAGCGGTGTAAAATATGCGACGCCCACAGATTTCAACCTTACTGTGTCTACAAATGCCGGTGTTAATATTCGTCTGCCAGGATCTGACGTAGTAACAGAGGGGATTAGGTATGCTGGCGTTGGATATGATGCGGTTTCAACGCTTGGCTTGAAATTGATTGCTGGTCGAGATTTTTCTGAAAAATATAAATCTGATTGGTTTCATGAGCAAACTGGTGTACCAAAAGCTAGTATGTTGATTTCTCGTTCATTACTTATAGCTGCTGGATATGATTCACCTGAGCAAGCGATTGACAAGGTATTCCAGTTTGATGCTGGTCCATATATTGGTTTTAAGGGCAAAGTTGTCGGCGTGGTCGAAGATGTAAAAATAGGTTCAACCCGTGATCCACAGTCACCGATCATTTTTGTCAGTGGGTTAACCTGGGCAGATGGTGGTGTAGCCTTAACCATCAATGTTGAAGATGAATTTAAATTGAGCACGAGACAACGCATTGAGAATGTTGTTAAAGAGCGGCTTAAATTGGATATTGTTGAGGTAGAAATGGTATCAGAACAATACGATGCAATTTATCAGGGCGAAAGAGTACAGGCACAAGTGGTATTGCTATTTAGTGGTTTAGCTGTGTTTTTAACTTGTGTGGGTATTTTTGGTTTGGCTGCATTTAGTGCGCAAAGGCGAAATAAAGAAGTGGCGATCAGAAAAGTGCTGGGAGCGTCTCGTACGGAACTGGTAAACCTACTGGCCAAAGAATATTTGATTTTGATTGGTATCAGTATTGTGGTGGCATTCCCTATTGCATTTTATTTTGTTGATAGTTGGTTAACAAATTTCAATGACCATATCAGTCAGACGCCTTTAGTATATCTAATAGCTGCCGGATTGGTTATGTTTGTGACTTGGATGACAGTATTCAGCCTTGCTCTTCGAATGTCGAGCATTCAGCCGTTTTCAATGCTGAGGCAAGAATAGCTTCTTAATGTTTGATTAATTGCAGTATCTGGTGAATTAATTATTTTCATTTAAAGACCATGCGTTAAACGAAGCATATAGAGTTCAAATACTAGTAGTTACTGTTTAATAAAGGCCTCTGTTCTACTATTTGGCAGCAGGCCTTCCAATCAACATACGTAAAGGTCTGGTTAAAGACACCTATCGAGCCAATTTGAAATCACTAAACTCATT
>CAZKUH010000084.1:0-7887 GCA_964555895.1 uncultured Enterobacterales bacterium | reverse complement strand
TACTTGGTTGTTTATGCTTGTATGGTGGCTAATCAGGATATGTAAGCAGAATTTACCGCTCGTAATTTCGAATCTTTAAATACACTGCAAAATCAACATCAGGTAATCCTTAAGATATTACCTGATACGGTGTTAGAACACCTTAAAACAATGTCAATCGAAGTGGTAAAAGAGTCTGTTGCTGGCGATAAAAAAGGACTGAAAATTTATCAGTCCTACCATAATTTTTTAAAGGGTGTAAAAAATTGGACCCGGATTTCCGAGAAGGCTTATTTACAGGCGAGACAAGGATAGTTCTCAACTAAGCTAAAAAAATTCAACATCATCTATCGGCTCTTTTTGACTGGCTGGTTTGTTGATGGAAGGCACGGGCGTTACTATAGCGAATGATTGCTCTTTTGGCTTTGTAATAGCATGCTCCTCTGTTGTGGTGTAGCTTTGTGAAACTTTGGCGGTCCAGTTTTCTAACCAGGATGTAAAATTTTCGAGGTTGTTAATGGGCTTTGCAAGTTCTTGCTCCAGCAGTGACATGTGCGCTTCTACATGCTTTAAAATTTGTGTCACTCTATCCTGAAATTGTAATTCCACCACAATATTCATAATTTCCTGACTCACTTTATTGGCCGTACTGGATAATAACTGGTCGGCTTCACTCAGTGTATAGGTGGTTAACTTGTGTGATGAAATCACTTCAGAAATGACTTTTTCAGAGGCTTCCAGTAACAGCTGCTCTTTTTCTGAGGTCACTTTTGCATTGTCCATAACATGGTTTACCGCTTTATTCACCAGTTCTATTTTTGCTCTTATTTCGACCCCCATATCTCCGGACTCTGTTGCCAGCTTGCGCACTTCATCAGCGACAACGCTAAAGCCTCGACCAGCATCTCCCGCCCTTGCTGCCTCTATAGCCGCATTTAGCGCCAGTAAATTGGTCTGACTGGCAATACTTTCTACTGCTACAGCCATATTTTTTAAGTCTCCGGTGTAGTCACCCAGGGATGAAAGTTCGGTTAAAGCCCCTTCTTTGAGTTTTAACATATCCTCAAGAGAAGCAGTGACACCCTCAAGTTTTTGTTGGATTTGCTGTCCGACTTGATGAATTCGTTGGCGGTTATTTACACTGGAGTTGTCATCGCCGGTATTGGATGCACTAACGACTAAATTTAAATCGGAGACCATAGATGAGAATCTTTCGGTGAGTGCATTGATAGATTTTTCACCAATCCCGATACTGCCGGTAATGTGCTGTTGCCAATTGTGTGTGGCATTTTGCAGGGGTGACAGAATTTGTGAGAAGTCTTGATTTTGGTTTTCCTGTGCAGGTATTGCAGCAGCGGCTTGTTTGATGTGCGCGGCGATGTTTTTTTTGACAAGGGAATAAATGGCGGCCAGTTGTATAATAATGAAAGGTAACGACCACCACAAATTATATTTTGCGCTCACCAGTACGGCAAATAATGCAGATAACACAATGATAATCCACCGAACATAGAGTTGTCTGTTGGGCGTAAAAACATTTACTTGACTATCCTCAAGCTCTGATCGCATTTTCCATCCTTGCAATTTCCATATCTAACTTACAGCCTAGCAGAGTCTTGTTATTTTTCCATCGGTTTGAGGTAATCAGGTTATTTAGCATAAATTTGATCTGGCAACCAGGTGGCTATTTCTGGCCAGATTGAGAGGCTGATTAACATTAACAGCTGGATGATGATAAAAGGTACAACACCTTTATAAATAGCTTGTGTGCTGACTTCTGCCGGTGCAACACCTCTAAGGTAAAATAACGAGAATCCAAAAGGTGGCGTCAAAAATGACGTTTGCAAATTAATCGCGAACATGATCCCCAACCACACCGGATCTAGCCCCATCATTAATAAAGCAGGTGCAACGATGGGTACCACCACAAAAGTTATTTCAATAAAATCGAGAATAAATCCCAACAGGAATGTCACCAACATGGTGATGAACATGGCTCCTATGACTCCGCCTGGCATATTATGGAAAATTTCTTCGATCAGCAGATCTCCCTCGTAAGCTCTGAACACCAGGGAAAAAATTGATGCGCCAATCAAAATCATAAAGACCATGCTGGAGGTTTTTAATGTCATGTTATTAATTTCTTTTAGTCGCTTCAGGTTGAGTCCCCTTTTAAGCAGAGCCAACACTAAAGCACCTACAGCACCTACAGCTGCGGCTTCTGTAGAAGTCGCCCAGCCTATGAGGATTGATCCTAAAACACTCAAAATGAGTACAATTGGCGAAATCAGGCTTTTTAATGCCGAAAAAATGGTCTGCCAGGTAACTTTGTCCTGACTAATGGCAGGCGCCTTCTGTGGGTGTCGCCAGGCAAAAATTGCCACATAAATCATATAGGCGATGACTAACATTAATCCTGGAATCAATGCGCCCATGAAAAGATCGCCCACAGAAACAGATTCAGGTGAAAAAACACCCATTTTAGTTTGTGCTTTTTGGAAAGCACTAGAGAGCACATCGCCCAATAAAATCAATACGATAGAAGGTGGAATAATTTGCCCCAGGGTTCCTGATGCACAAATAATGCCACTGGCCAGAGAGGGATCGTATCCACGACGCAACATTGCCGGTAAAGCAAGCAATCCCATGGTGACCACTGTTGCGCCAACAATGCCGGTACTTGCCGCCAGCAGCATTCCGACAAATGCCACCGAAATGCCAAGTCCCCCTGAAAGCCTGCCGAATAATAATCCCATGGATTCGAGCATATCTTCAGCAATTTTTGTTCGCTCCAGCGTAACCCCCATAAAGACAAATAGTGGCACAGCCAGTAGCGTTTCATTGTTCATGATGCCGAAGACGCGTGAGGGAATGGCTTGAATCATTCCAGGAATCACCCAACCAAAGGCTTCACCAATGATGGCAAATAGCAGCGCTGTTCCTGCCAGGGAGAAGGCAACGGGATAGCCAAACAATAATACGATGCAAACGACGGCAAACATCAGCAGTGAGATCCACTCCATATTACATCTCTCCCTTGCTTGTCGGTAAAGTTGTATCAGCGGTAGATCGAGCACTATTGAGTAATTGGGAAATGGTTTTAAGTATGATGGCGATACCTTGTAAAACCAACAAAGCCGGCAGCAATAAAAGCAGGGTTTTGAGTAAGTAGAGGTGACTTAAACCTCCAACTTCGGCGGAGCTTTCGCCAATTTTCCAGCTCAACATGACGTAATGCCAACTGTTGCTCCACAAATAACCTGCGACAGGCAATAATAGAAAAAGGCTACCGAGCAGATCGGTCCATAGTTGCTGTTTTTTTGAGGCCCCGCGATAAAATATATCAACGCGTACATGATCATCGACCGCGAGGGTATAGGCAATTCCTAACATAAAAACCATACTGTGAAGCCACATATCGGCCTCTTGCAGCATGATCGAGGGTTGATGAAACAGGTACCTTAGAATCACCGTAAGGAAGACGCCCAGTACCAGAAAAAGTGCCAGCCAGGAAATCCATTGACCAATAAATTTTGGCAAAAACTGTAAAATATCAGCGATTTTAAGAAGTTGATTTTGTTTATTGGGAACAGCGACTAAATTATTTTTATTCACAGATGGGTTTTTTCCTAAAATAATCATGATGCAACAATATGACAAAAATATTATATAACTTATTGAATAATAAAATAAAATCTGAACAATTTACCGCTATAAGACCACCGGCAGGAAATCTTCACATAACTTCCATTGTTATACACAAAGTTATCCACAACGCGTTGGTATTAAAAACAATCTTTTTAATACCAACGCGTTAGCCTCTATTGTTTAGATAAAGGTTTAAAAAGAAGCTACAATTTTACCATTCAAAAAGTATCCATTGCGGTACCACAAAATTTCCACCGACATCAGGGCCTAATTTTTCGAATTCACCGCTGCCCTCTCGGTCGATAAGGTAATAGGCAGGGAAACCATTTTTGGGGGAGACCTTAATTGCGCGTAATACGCCATTGATACGATACTCTTTCATCGTCGCTTCCTTGGTTTCTCTGATGGTGATCACGGCTACGGGTCTTTCACCTTGTTGTACTTCGGGTCTTTTCTGCACTGGCCTTTTTTCTGCGGCAAGGACCTTAGTCAACATATCCGGGGTTGTACTCATGATTATGATAACAACCATAATTTTAAACGCATTTAACATGTTGCTTCCTCAAGGAACAATTTCATCAGCAGTTTTGCTAAAGATAGGTGACGGTTAAAGCCAGCTAGCTTACAATTGACTCACATATTAGATAATAGACCTTAAACCATGTCCGATAAAGACTCACCCATTATATTGGTCGATGCCTCCTCCTATCTTTTTAGAGCTTACCATGCGATGCCACCTTTGACGAATTCAAAAGGCTTGGCTACTGGCGCTATTTATGGTGTTATCAATATGATGAAACGCATGATTAGCGATTATCACCCCCGCTATCTGGCCATGATTTTTGATGCCAAGGGTAAAACCTTCCGTGATGAAATGTATGATCAATATAAGGCAAACCGACCACCTATGGCTGACGATTTGCGCGAACAAATTGAACCGTTACACCGACTGATCAAATTGATGGGCGTACCCGTAATCGTAGAATCTGGTGTGGAAGCAGATGATGTGATTGGTACCTTTGCCAAAAGATTCTCTAAAAATCAGCCGGTATTAATTTCCACTGGCGATAAAGATCTGGCACAACTGGTTAATGAAAAAGTAACGCTGATCAATACCATGAATAATCAGTTGTTGACTCCCGCCGGGGTGTTTGAGAAGTTTGGGGTAAAGCCTGACCAGATAATTGACTACCTGGCTTTAATGGGAGATGTAGTGGACAATGTGCCCGGCATTCCAAAAGTCGGCCCTAAAACAGCTGCTAAATGGCTCCAGACTTACGGCTCGATAGAAAACATCATCAATAATGCCGATAAAATAGCAGGTAAAGTCGGCGAGAGTTTGCGAGAAAATCTGTCATTGTTGCCGTTATCTTCGGCCTTGGTTACCATTGCCTGTGATCTCGATTTGGCAGAAACACTTGATGATTTGAAATTGCAATTGCCGGTGATGAATGCGCTTGCCAAGGATCTAAAAAGTCTGGAATTTAATAGCTGGTATCAGGAGACGGTGCAACATTCTGCTGGTGAGGAAAAAGCGAAAATCAACACAAAATTCGATAGCAGTAAATATGAACAAATTTTAACCCCCTTAGAATTTGAACGCTGGTTAGCAAAAATATCTGCGGCAAAATTGACCGCAATAGATACCGAAACAACCCACATTGATGCAATGCAAGCTGAACTTGTTGGCATCTCCCTGGCTACTCAGCAGGCTGAAGCTTGCTACATTCCGCTGATGCACAATTATATTGCAGCACCGGAGCAACTTGATAAAGCCTGGGTGTTGGCAAAATTAAAATCTTATCTGGAGAATCCGGCAAAATTTAAAGTCGGACAAAATTTAAAATACGATTATAAAATATTTGCTAACGAAGGTATTACCTTACAAGGCATCACTGAGGACACCATGCTGCAATCCTATGTGCTCGATAGTACAGTCAGACACCATGACATGGATTCTCTGGCGCTAAAACATCTGGATCATGATTGTATCCACTTTGAAGATATTGCCGGAAAAGGGAAAAAACAACTCACCTTTAATCAGATTGCATTAACAGAGGCAACTCCTTATGCGGCTGAAGATGCTGATATCACTTTACAATTATATCAATGTTTGAAACCCCAACTTCAACAATATCCGACATTATCCACGCTTTATAAAGACATAGAAATTCCGCTGATCCCCATTTTGGCAAAAATAGAACGCCGAGGCGTCCTGATAAACTCTCAAGCATTATTAGCGCAAAGTTCGCAGCTAGGAAAGCGACTGTTTGAGCTGGAAAAGCAGGCTTACACGCTGGCTGGGGGAGAATTCAATTTGAGCTCTCCCAAACAACTACAACAAATATTGTTTGAAACGTTAAAACTACCAATACTCAAAAAAACCCCGAAAGGACAGCCATCGACTGCAGAGGAGGTATTGCAAGAACTTGCATTGGACTACCCTTTGCCTAAGCTTATATTGGAACATCGGAACCTGAGCAAACTAAAATCAACATACACTGACAAACTGCCACTACAAGTTAATGTTCGAACTGGCAGGATCCATACTTCATACCATCAAGCGGTTACAGCAACGGGGCGTTTGTCATCGACCGTACCCAACTTACAAAATATTCCTATCCGGACTGCAGAAGGCCGAAAAATCAGAAAAGCCTTTATTGCGCCAGACAAGTGCAAAATTATTGCTGCTGATTACTCACAGATAGAACTGCGGATTATGGCGCATTTATCACAAGATCCTGGTTTGCTGCTTGCTTTTGAAAATGGGCTTGATGTGCATAGAGCCACTGCAGCAGAAGTATTTGAAGTCAGCCCGAATGAAGTCTCCCAGGAACAACGCAGGCGGGCTAAAGCCATTAACTTTGGTTTGATCTATGGCATGTCGGCTTTCGGCCTTGCCAAACAACTTGATGTTTCCCGCGATGAAGCCAAACATTATATGTATCAGTATTTTGCCCGTTACCCTGGCGTTGAAACTTATATGGAAGCTATCAAAGAAACTGCCAGAGAGCAGGGGTATGTGGAAACGCTTTATGGACGACGTTTATATTTACCACAAATTAATGCTAAAAACGGCTTACACCGTCAAGCAGCCGAACGGACAGCCATCAATGCACCGATGCAAGGTACTGCAGCAGATATTATTAAAAGAGCCATGATCCAGATTGATAACTGGATTGAAAAAGAATCCTTACCCTTAAAAATGATCATGCAGGTACACGATGAGCTGGTATTTGAGGCGCCTGAAAGCACGGCTGAAAAACTGTCTTTGCAAATCATGCATAAAATGTCTCAAGCAGCAGCGCTCAGTGTGCCATTAACCGTTGAAGCAGGAATTGGTAACAGTTGGGGTGAGGCGCATTAACCGCTAATTTGCGACAATATCAGGCTTGAAACATTTTTTTACATTTATTCAAATTACCGCCGTAACTTTTTTACCATTATCAGGGTCTAATTGGAGTAGGTGTCTTTACAGACACTGACCCGCATACCCTCCTTCTTGCGGGATTTCAGTTAAGCTTCCCCAGGTTTGACTGTCCTGCCCCGATAGCTCCCCAGCTTCGGGGCTTTTTTATACCCGTGAGATATGGAATTTTAAGATGTTTGTTCAACAAACAGCCAACTATCCAGTCGATGGATTAAAGTTTCTACGCCGATCCCTTTGAGAGAAGAAAAAAGTTGGACTTCTACAGTTGTGTTAAGACCGTATCTTTTATCTAGCTCATTTGTTACTTGTAACAAGGTGCTTTTTTGAGCGCCAGATTTTAACTTATCTGCTTTACTCAAAAGTAACTGGATGGGCAGTTTTACTTTGACGGCCCAGTCCAGCATATTGAGATCCAGCGCTTTTAATGGGTGCCGGATATCTGAAAGTAACACCAGACCCTTTAAACAAGTTCTTTGTTGTAAATATTGCGCGAGTGTCTGTTGCCAGCGTTTTTTAACCTCGAGCGAAACCTTGGCAAAACCATAACCGGGTAGATCAACCAAGCGTTTATCTTCAGTCAGGGTAAATAGATTAATCAGTTGCGTTCTACCTGGTGTTTTACTGGCTCGAGCGAGGCCTTTCTGATCGGTCAACCGATTCAACGCACTTGATTTACCGGCGTTCGAGCGACCGGCAAAGGCGACTTCAATACCAGTATCATTAGGCAACTGTGACAGTTTCGCGGCGCTGATTAAAAATTGTACTTGGCGGTATTTTGATGGCATAACTTTCTCAATGGCTTTAAATCTGCCTTATTTTACCTTAACTTA
>CAZKUH010000083.1:0-7938 GCA_964555895.1 uncultured Enterobacterales bacterium | reverse complement strand
GGCTTCAATAATTGCTCGTAAACGGAAAACAGGTATGCGCTATACAGCACAGATCAGTAACCAGATCATTATAAATTAGCATCAGATAAATAGAATATAAAAACGCATGACAATACGCTCAAATCTGACCCTAAAAGTTACGCTGGGCGTTATGTTTAAGAAAAGGAAGACAATAATTGCTAGTATTAAAGACTAAAGTAAAATTGAAATCATTCAATAATACTTTAGTCTCTCCTGAAAATTGTGAGCCTAGTGAAAACTATTGGTCACTTATAGGAGAAACAGGAATAATTAAAAAAGCTGAAAATAAACATTTTCGTGTATTAGTGCAATTTGATAACTCAGTAGGTTCTAAAGGGCTTTATTGTCACAATGAAATTGAAAATAGCATCTTAATTCTTTCATCAGATTTAGAGATTATAAGTTAACCTGAATTCAAGTAATAAGTGCATGACCGGTTAATGTTTTTTCTTTAATGCCCGTTAACTCTTCAAATACTTCATATGGCGTCTTAAAGCCGCGATTTAATCCAGTGTTGGACAACGCCTACCGGCGATCCGCAAAGCTCAGCGTTATGGCTCAGAAATAATGAACGAACTCTTCAAACAATACATTGAATCATTAGAGCCTTGACATGGTCAAGTTCAGCTCATGATGTTCAAATTATGGATTGTCATTGATTTAAGTATAGGTGACTTATGATTCCTTCAAATAGAATATCTACACATCCCGGAATTATCTTACTAAGAGAATTCCTAGAACCTCTTGAACTTACCCAAAAAGGCCTAGCGGCTCATATTGGTGCGCCAACACAGAGAGTTAATGAAATAGTGCGTGGCAAGCGAGGCATTACTCCAGAAACCGCTTGGCTACTTTCCGAGGCACTAAGTACAACTCCAGAGTTTTGGTTAAATTTGCAGTCTGTTCATGATTTGTCAGCAAACTGCCCACAGAATCATATTGAACCGTTGGTTGCAGTCGGTATGTAACCAAGCAATGTTAGCGATGCAAAAAACGCACGCCAAATTTTGGCGTTAGGTGCTCAACAATTAATTGCGGGGAAGCTAATTGGCAAATGGGGTTTTAATATTCAAAGGGATGAAAATTGAAGGCGACAAATATCCTGACACAGGGGGGAAGTTCCATAAACGCTATGCGACTTAATAATTGTTGCCAAAGACGCCTTTTAACCCTTGTGATCTTTTATCTGTCGTCTCAACGCTTTATCGTATTCAGATTTTGGCACATTGTCTTTTGGCATGCAGGTTGCTCTAGGCAGCGATGACTTTGGGCGGGGTGTTTTATCATCATCACTGTAAATAGTTATTTCCTGTTTTACTGCTACTTTTCCAACACAATCATTAATACCGATACGGTCATATTGTTTTTGTGTTTCCTGCTGGTTTAAAGCACAACTGCTCAGGATGAGTACGGAGAAAAGAATCAATATCTTTATCATTTTCAAAATTATGTCCTTTCATTAACGATTAAAAGATTAAATTGTTGCTTTTAAGGCCTGATAGGATAAGACAATAGACATCAATAATCCAAGATAGTAAGCATTACTTAATTTAAAGTTATGGTCATAATATTTTATTATTGAACCAATCAGCACAAAAATGCCCGGAATAAATAACAAACTTTTAAGTAATAACAAAAAAAATTCAGTGATAGCATCCATGCTAATACCCTGGAACAAACCCACTGTACTCATACCGATACTCAGCACAAACAGGAGCAGCTTAATTGCAGTGGGAATATCAGCGTCTATTTCTTTTGGGTTGATTTTTTCCATAAATAGAGATTAACATACTAAGCTGTTAAAAATTAGCCCTCTTTATCAAATAGTCAGCAATACCTGATAGAACCATTATGATTAACTTTTAAACAAAGGTTCAAGTTGATTTGATTTTTTTTGTTCGAAATTTGTGTTAGAGAAATATTCAATAATGGTTTCTGCCAGCTGCTCGCCTTGCCAGAAACTATTGTCCGTCTTATACAACGCACCGTTAAGTATCTCTATTTCTTCTGCCAGGGCATCGTTGGTTTTTTCTATCAGGTAGTTGAGCGTGATTTTTTTTTGTTTTGGCCAATGGTTTCTTGCCAACGCCAACAGGTTATTTCTACTGGCTAACGCATCATTATCTTTGCACGATTGAATGACCTGTTTAAGTAACAGCTTTTCTTTTTGTCGACGGTTTACTGAATGGTCAGTTTGAGAAAATTGACTTTTATCCGTCAAGACATCCATAGAACGATTATTTTTTCTTACTTTTAATAACAAATAACTAACCATACCCAGGATAATAAGAACCAATAAATACCAGTAATAGTTTGATGCCAAATTATCGGTGAGTTTATTGATGAAAGAGTTTTTGTCATTTATTGATGATTGAATCGATGATTTACTTTTGTTGTCAGCTGTTTGACCAGTTGAACTTTTTTGTGGCGTTTTCACCAAATTACTACCGGTAATTGGCGCATTGTTAAGCTCCGTTCCTCCCTTTACCTCAATAGTAACAGCCTTGAGTTTAGCAATTTCCGCCTTATTTGTTTTGGTATTCCACCAAGGAATTTTTATAGCAGGCAGGGTCACTTTTCCCTGAGTATTCGGGATAACTGTCACTTGGGTAGTCAATGAGCTAATTTTAACACCGTCAATAATTTCTTCATTTTTAACTCCAGGGGTCGCATATTGTTTTACACCAGGCACATCTTCAATTTGCAGTTCTGGCAATTGGTTGGTTGTCATACCTTCGGCGGTTAATGTAATTGAACGTGTCACGGGTTCACCTGCTGGATAAGGTCCCTGACTTTTATTCCATTCATCAAACAGGGTTAAAGATTGCGCCGGCAACCAATCCTTTCCACGAAAAGTGGACGGGATTGGTTTAACATCAATCAAGATTTTTTTTGAGGCAAGCTGAAGGGATTTCCCTCTCTGTCCCAGTGACGGGATGGTAAACATATCATCAAACAGACTATCTATACTGGAACCATAAGCACTATTTTGTTTCACCGCCTGAAATAAAGCGGGTGAAATAACGACTTGTCCGCTTTTTTGAGGAATAATTGAATATTGGTATTCATAAACTACATAGCGTTTTCCCTTAATGGTTTGTTGGTAATTTTTCTCTTTTCCTATTTGTTCAAAAACCGCATCACCTTTTATTAATTTCGGTGGTGTTAAAGAAGCCCTGCTAAGTTGCGTGCCTACATAAACTTTCAGCGTATATAAAATTTCCTGTTGTACAAATGATGATTTTTGGTTTACTTCTGCTTTCAGTATGATTTCATCATTATTTAAAGATTTAGGTAAGTTGCTCGAAGACAACACGGTAATTTGTATAGGGGCTGTTTTATCATTTCCTACGGTAATAGCTGGTATGGTCAAAATACCTGAGGACAAAGGAAGTAAAGTCAACACTATCTCTCTTTTACGCGTGACATTACCATTGATAATAGAAGTGCTTGATTGACGACTTCTACCGTAGATTTGGAAACTGCCATCAAGCACAGATAAATCAATATTATCAGCACTTTTAACATTGGCAACATCAATATAAAGATGGAATGTTTGTTGGGCACCTACTTGGGTTCTGTCTACCGAAGCAGGAACTTGAGCCAATAATGACAAAGGCAATATTAAACTCATTATAATAAATAATGATTTAATTTTTTTGTTCACCATTTCTTCTCTCCTGTTTTTTCAGGTCTTCTATCACTATTTTTATACTGATAATAGAACTTTCTTTTCCACAGCATTGATGGATCGTCTGGTATCCTTCTTAGCCATTGTTTTTTTTCTTCATCGGCCTCATTGGGCTTTAATTTTTTCTCTTCACCTTTCATCTTTTTTTTCTGTTGCTTTTTTTTCTGCTTTTCCTTTTGCTGCTGTGCTTTATTTTTTTGTTGTTTATCTTTCTTTTGTTTCTGTTTGTCAGAAGACTTTTTCTTCTGTTGCTTTTCTTTGTCATTCTTATTTCTATTTTGCTTGTTTTTTTGGTCTTTTTTATCCTTGCTTTTCTTGCCAGAACCTTTTCCTTTGGAATTTTTATCCTTTTTATTTTGCTTTTTATTTTTACTTTTGTTTTTATCTTTTTTATTTTTATTTTTTTGCTGCTTCTTCTTTTGTTTCTCTAACAACTTCTTATTATAAATGGCATCCTCATTATTTCCATTTAATTTTATCGCTTGTTTGTAAGATTCAATTGCTTCATCTGTTTTACCCAACCTCGCTAGAATATTGCCTTTATTATACCAGTCATCAGATGTAACAGCCGAGGTGGAGTCAGCTAAGGCCTGGGTATAATTAGCAGATTTATAATCAGCTATCTGTTTCCATTTTGGATCTTCAAATGTTTTTGCAGCCTCTTTATGATTGCCTTTATCAAATTGTTTCTTGGCTATTTGATCTTGATTAAGGAATATATCTTTCCATTGTGCTGCATCTACTTTTTGTGGTTGTATCATCGGCAATAACAACAATAACCCTAACAATTTAATATTCATCTGTTTTTTTCTGAATAGTAACAATAGAAATGGTAATGCAAACAACGCGAACCATGGCCCCTCCTGAATTCTCGCATCTATTTTCAAATCATCTCCAGCCTTCTTTATAGAATTTATGCTGTTTTCAAATAGTGCCGATAACCCTTCAATATCTGCGTTATCTGAACGCATTTTATAAAAAAGTCCACCACCGCTGCTGGCAAGATATTTCATCTGTGAGGGATTTATTTTTGCCATGATCAATTGCCCTCTGCTATCTCTGATAAATGAGCGATTTTGGGGGATGGGCGCACCCTGTTCTGTACCAATACCAAGAACAGAAACTCGATAGCCTTTTCCTTTGGCATCCTTCGCAGCGGTAATATCATCGGTTGCATTGACTTCATCGGTTACCAGTAGAATATTACCTTTAGCCTGTTCTGCCTGTTTTAATAAATCTACCGCAAGATCAATTGCCAGTTCTGGATGACTACCCTGAGCTGGCATGATTGATGGAATTAATACCGGCAATTGTGCCAAAATTGTTTTCACATCAGCGGTTAACGGCGTTACTGTGTATGCATCAGCAGCATAAACTATTAATGCGGTCAGCCCTTCTTTACGCTTCTTCAAGATATCTTCTATTTTAAATTTTGCCCGTTGTAATCTTGAGGGCTTCACATCGGTTGCATTCATAGAGCTGGATAAATCCAGTGCTATCACGACTGCTGATTGGTTAACCAACGCCGGATTTTTTTTGTCTTTCCAACTTGGTCCTGCAAGCGCAATAACAAGCAATAGCCCAGCAAGCAATGTATTCAAACTTTTCCAGAAATTATGTCCTTTGGCAGGTTGCTCAATGACATAGGGTATGAGTTTTTTATCACACACTTGATCCCATTGGCTCTGCCTCATTGCATGGTAAAAGTTCCTAGAGATAAACCAGACTAGAGGAATTAACGCCAAAAACCACCATGGTCTGGCAAAAAGTAAATTTGTTAAATTCATTTTTTATCTCCTGCCTGTTAATGTCACGACACCAGCCAGTACCAATAGTAATACACCACCGAGCAATGGCCAGTAATACAAGGAACGTTGCGGTCTGAAAAATTGCGCGTCCTGAGCAATAGGTTCAAGTTGATCCAATAATTGATAAATGCGATTCAACTCCTGCAAATTGTTTGCTCTGAAATATTTTCCACCAGTGATACTTGCTATTTTTTGTAATGTTTTTTCATCGAGATCACTACCCGAGCTTAACATCCCAAATTGGCTATTTTGTAGTGCAGCGCCTATACCTACTGTATAAATTTTTAGCCCTTCAGTTTTTGCCAACTCAGCTGCCTTGATTGGATCGACATCTCCAGCAGTATTCGCACCATCGGTGAGCAAGATTAATATTCTTTGTTTACTTTTTATTTCACTAAATTTTTTAACCGCTAACCCAATGGCATTTCCTATGGCTGTATTCATACCGGCAAGTTGGATAAATGACTCATTTAATAGTCTTTTAACTGTTTTGCGATCAAAGGTTAATGGACTTTGTACGTAAGCTTCATCACCAAAAAGAATTAAACCGATCCGATCTCCTTTTCTTTTTTCAATAAATGCACTCGCCACTAATTTTGTCGCTGTTAAACGATCGATCCATCGACCTCGATAGTTAAAATCTTCTTTAGCCATACTGCCAGATAAATCTACGGCCATCATAATATTACGCCCTTTGGTTGGCAGCGGTACAAGCTCACCAACCCACATTGGATTTGCCGCTGAAATAACCAATGCAATCCAGGCAAAAAGAGATAACCACCAGATCCATATGGCTGATTTTCTTTCGTCATCCTGTCCTCCGCTTGCGGCTAAAATATCATCATAAAAAGGTGCTTTTAAGGCTGCTTTTTTTTCTCGTTTTGCTGCGGGGAAAATAACATAAACCAAGAGTGGGATCGGCAGTAATAATAAAATCCATACATTCGCAAATTCAAGCATGTATTTCTCCTGAATTGTTAGTTTTATTCTTTTTCTTCACACGATATGCAATTTTTATCCAGTCTTTAACCAGATTTTGCAGTGCGTCTATATTTGCCACCGGCTGTAGTTGGTAGGGAGCGGTTAATAAAATAGACCCGCTGCCTGAAGAAAACTCATCAGTTTCGCCCAAATTATCCAATAATTTTAGCCAGTGAGAACCCGTCATAGCTGCGGTATTTTTTCGAGGCTGTAAAGTCATTACACATTGACGTAGAAAAATTGAAATGTCTTTAATAAACCTGGCACTATCCTGGTGTTCTTTATATTGAGTTTCTATCATCGAAAATTGTTTTATTGCGATAGTAACAAAGTGAGCACGTTTCCAGCGTCGGTAATAATAATAAACGACCGGAATAATAATAATGAATGCAAGAATCACCCACCAGATAGAAGCGATAGGCCACCAGTTTACCACTTCTGGTAAATGTATATCTCTCAGTGGAAGTTTTTCAGGGTTCATTGAAATTCTCCAACATTAAATTCATCGCGTTGTTCATTTAAAGCCCGATATGTAGCTATAATTGGTTTATCCGTAGTCAAAACCTGAGAACAATCTATCCCCGGATATTTTGCCATTTCCATTACATCGGCTATGCGTTTTTTTACTGAACCATAATACTTTTCCAAAACCTTTTTATCGGCGGTATTAATGTTAATTTGTTTCTTGCCATTACTCAGTGCATAACGCCCTTTTTTTGGCAGATTTATTTCTATAGGATCAAGTATCATCGTCAACAGTACATCCTGATGTTTGGAAAGCCTGAGGAGAAATTTTTTGCAGTCTTCATTCCATCCACGAAAATCACTAAAAATATAAAGTGCAACTCCGGGATGTTTCATTTGTGATAAACTTTGCAGCTTTTGGTGGAAAGACAAAGGTTTCTCCAAAGCTGTTTTTTGCTTTATCCGCTGGCATAATTGGTTCAACAACTGTATAAATCCCTGACGCGATCTGGCGGCATTAAAATGAGTCACTTTGCTATCATTGACGGCAAAGCCACCCACACGATTATGGTTGTGTAACTCATGCCAGCCGACAAGTGCTGCCAGTTTAGAGGCAATAACTGATTTGTATAATCCCTGAGTGGCAAATTGCATGGATTGGCTTTGATCGACCCATAAAAATAATGGACGTTCTCTTTCTTCCTGATAAAGATTGGTATAGACCTCGCCAGTTCGCGCTAATGCCATCCAGTTAATATCGCGGACGTCATCACCCTCTTCATAGCGACGAATATCTGCCAATTCCATTCCCCTGCCTTTAAATGCCGAGAGCATAGAACCTTTATATTGACTTTTAATCGCATTTTTAGGCAACTGGAAATGTTGCGCAAAACGACTGAGTGAAATCAATTCATGAAGATGAAAAAAAGATTAAAAATATTTGCACTTGGCGGAAACGATGTTTCACCTACG
>CAZKUH010000082.1:4617-7940 GCA_964555895.1 uncultured Enterobacterales bacterium | reverse complement strand
AGCTTCAAGAGTTATTTGTCAAATACTATTATTTTTTAAAAAAATCAATTACTTATATTTCTATGGCGCTCATTTTTTTTGTATTGCCTGTTACTGTTGTAGCGCTGCCAAGAGAATAGAAAAATAATTGTGTATGATAATCGTTATTCTTTATTGCGCTTGACGGTTGATTCTGGTATAAAGTGCGCCCTTCTGACAGAGAGTCAGTTGATGCCTGACAGAGGTATTATATTGTTTTATTTTGGAGGCCAAAATGTCCAGAGTTTGTCAAGTCACCGGAAAGCGTCCAATCACCGGTAACAATGTTTCACATGCTAAAAACAGGACGCGCCGCAGATTTCTGCCGAATCTTCATACCCATCGTTTTTGGGTTGAAAGTGAAAAACGTTTCGTAAAACTCCGTGTATCCTCTAAAGGTATGCGTATTATTGATAAAAAAGGTATTGAACAGGTTCTCAGCGATGTTCGTGCCCGTGGTGAGAAAATATAAGGGGTCTGAAATGAGAGATAAAATCAAATTGGTTTCTTCAGCAGGTACCGGTCATTTCTATACCACTGACAAGAATAAACGCATCATGTCCGGAAAATTTGAAATCAAAAAATTCGATCCGGTTGTGCGTAAACATGTGATGTATAAAGAAGCCAAAATTAAATAATTGCAATTTGCTCTGGTAAAATAACCTTGGCTTTAGGCAGTTTTGTTGAATTTAATAAAAAACCTGGATATCCCAGGTTTTTTATTGCCTGAAATTAACAACATTTTTCTGACTCTGTTAAAATCAAGTATAAATAATCTGAACGTCCAATCTATTGAACAAATACACCGACGAGCTAGCAATTTTTATGGGTAAATAACGGGATGAACTATCGTAAATGGCTAAATTTGGTAATTTTTTTAATTTCCGCGATGATTATCCTGTTGTTGATGATGCAAAAATCTTTCAATTCGAACAGCGCAGCAAAGTTTGATAAAAAAGCAGCTAGTCTCAACAAAAATGTACCATTAAAAACCGCCTCGATGTTGTTACCTAAACAATTTCATTTCAAAGGGTTGATCATTGATAGACGTTATTTTGATAAATCGGCACTGGCAGAAAATGACTCGGATAGTTTAATTACAGCCTGGACCACAATCTCTCCGTTGGCATTGGTTTCTGTTCCGCAACCGTCTGCAACCACATCCCTTTTATCAACGCCATCAAATACCACCACGTTGATCTGGATGGGGGAACATAGTCAAGTTACTTTTCAGTTGAAAAAAAAGGCTACAACGGGCTATGAGATATGGCAACAAAAAAAGTCACAATCCATCAAATTTCAATTTCAAGCGGAACAATATCAACAACTATTCCCACCCTGGTTTCGAAGATTGTTAACCCGTAATCCTGCTCTCCCCAACAAGAGTAAATGAGCGATGCCCGAGCTTCCCGAGGTTGAAACGACATTACGTGGTATCGCGCCCTTTTTGCAAGATAGCCGCGTCACAAAAATTATTATTCGAAATCCCAATTTACGTTGGAAAGTTAATGACAATCTCCCCAACATATTGAAGAATCAAAAAGTTATCGGGATCTGCAGGAGAGCTAAATACCTGCTGCTCAAATTTGATATCGGCACACTGATGATTCATTTGGGTATGTCAGGGAGTTTAAGGGTGCTGGACAATAACAAACCGGCTGAGAAACATGACCATATTGATATCTGTCTCAATAATGGTCATATTATCCGTTTTCGTGACCCGCGAAGATTTGGCAGTTGTATATGGGTCGAAACAGATATCGAGCAACACCCCTTGCTTGCTAAACTCGGACCAGAACCCCTTTCAGCTATCTTTCATAGTGGTTATTTATTCAACAGCACCAGAGGCCGAAAACGGGCCATAAAACAGCATATTATGGATAATCATATAGTCGTTGGTGTCGGAAATATTTATGCCAGTGAAGCGCTATTTGCTGCAGGTATCAATCCCACAATGAAGAGCCATAAAATTTCCAAAAAAGCGACCGAAGCACTGACGTTTGAAATCACTAATATCCTCAAAGCAGCAATTTTACAAGGTGGAACCACACTTAAAGATTTCAGTAATAGTGATGGAAATCCCGGCTATTTTGCCCAACACCTCAATGTTTATGGTCGAAAAGGAGAACCTTGCCATAAGTGTGGCACAAGCATCCGGCAAATAACACAAGGACAACGAAGTAGCTATTATTGTCCCAAATGCCAGAAATGATCATTGGGTGAGGGGTTTTCTAAAAAAATTGTCCATTCTGATCAACTACCACTAGACATGGAGACCTTATAAACGCTATATTGGACGAACCTGACGTTTAAAGTCGGGGTATTGTGTTTTAAACGATAAAAGCAAGCTCAAAAAGTCGACAAAAACTAAAACCGGATACCACTGACTCCATACACATAACAAAAGAAAAGATTATGCGAAAAAGACCCAGCCACGACGAAGACGAAACCGAAGTTGACATGACACCGATGTTAGATATTGTGTTTATTATGTTGATATTCTTTATTGTGACCACTTCTTTTACTAAAGAATCCGGCGTGGATCTCAGCCGACCGGCAGCTGTTCCTCCAGATGCACCACAACCAGAAAAAAGAAAGGTGCCCATTATTTTTGTGATTGACCAAAATGATATTGTAACAATGGATGGTCGAGAAATTGATTTTCGAGCGGTAGGTGCGAACGTTGAGAGAGAAAAAGCCAAACATCCTAAATCTGTTGTTATTGTCAATGTTCATCCTGACGCCAGTAATGAAGCCATGATCAAAGTGGTTGATGCGGCAAGACAGGCAGGTGTGAAGCAGGTCAATGTTGCGACAACCGCTATTACAACACGCTAGTTTTTTAGCAGATCGTCTGTGGACGATCTGCTCTCCTTCTCATCGTAAGATTTAAGTGCTATTCAAACTTCTCTTTTTAATTTCAGCCGCAGTGCTGGCAATGTTCTGGTGGCAAAGTTCTCAGGTGCATGAGCTGGCAATAAAATCTGCACGTAGAACCTGCGAACGTTGCGGCGTGCAGTTTCTTGATCACACCGTTGCTAAAAAAAGCTGGAAACTCAGACGAAGCAACAATGGCCATTGGATGTTAGAACGACATTATTACTTCGAATTTTCTCCCGATGGCAATAGCCGTTTTAATGGTCAGGTTCATGCCGTAGCAAATCGAATAACCGCCGTCATACTGGAACCCTATCCAGAAAATCAAGACTGAGTCGAGGTTACTTTTATTTTTGGCGCGTTGTCTGAGCTTAAGATCCTTCAACTGCACTGTGTTTCGTTCAGGATGACATGGATCGTTTGACTAA
>CAZKUH010000082.1:0-4517 GCA_964555895.1 uncultured Enterobacterales bacterium | reverse complement strand
GCAAGATCCTTCAACTGCACTGTGTTTCGTTCAGGATGACATGGATCGTTTGACTAACCCCCTTGCCATATAAAGGAGCGAAGTCGAAGGATCTACTGCCAAGCTGCAAGATCCTTCAACTGCACTGTGTTTCGTTCAGGATGACATGGATCGTTTGACTAACCCCCTTGCCATATAAAGGAGCGAAGTCGAAGGATCTACTGCCAAGCTGCAAGATCCTTCAACTGCACTGTGTTTCGTTCAGGATGACATGGATCGTTTGACTAACCCCCTTGCCATATAAAGGAGCGAAGTCGAAGGCTCTACTGCCAAGCCGCAAGATCCTTCAACTGTACTGTGTTTCGTTCAGGATGACGTGGATCGTTCAACTAACCCCTTTGTCATATCTGAGCGAAGTCGAAGGAGCTACTGCCAAGACGCAAGATCCTTCAACTGCACTGTGTTTCGTTCAGGATGACATGGATCGTTTGACTAACCCCCTTGCCATATAAAGGAGCGAAGTCGAAGGATCTACTGCCAAGCTGCAAGATCCTTCAACTGCACTGTGTTTCGTTCAGGATGACGTGGAATGTGAGATTAAGCTTGGGATGACAGCGGTGAAAGATCCTTTCTCTAGGGTTCACTGATAATTTGGTCTATTTCCCGGATGATTGCGAGCAGTTGGTCTTTATCCGTTGCCATCCCTGCGAAGGCTTCTTCAGCGACTTCATGCACCCCACAAAAATTAGGTAGCGGCATTTTTTGTTCCAGCAAATAATTCATTTTGGGAATAAAAATCCATTGTAGCCATTGTGGCAGTGATAGCGTATTGATACAAAAGGGTTCCTCACTGGCCAAGGCTTCCGCTTCGGGCATTTGCTCATCCCAAAGCGCAATATATTTTAATTCATTTTGCAGGTTTGTGAGTAAAACCGTTAGTTTATGCTGTTTTTGTTCTGACATATCACTGATTTCTCTTAAATTGTTGCATTTTTCGCCGTTGATGTTTTTCTGGTCGCTTTTGATCGTACTGAATAACTTGCGCCGCTAATTTTCTTTGCCTGGACGCTGTTTCTCTCCGTTCCAGACTTTCTGTAGTTTCCTGATACAGTTTTTGAGCTTCTTTTGCCGGACCTCTTTTATCAATGGCCCTAGTTACTTTAACTTCTCTAATATCATACCCCAGACGAATTTTAACTTTCATCCCCAGTTGGATATTTTTCCCTGGCTTGGCACGCACACCTTCAAGTTCAACCTTACCGCCATCAATCGCTTGTCGAGCAATGGCCCGGGTTTTAAAAAAACGGGCAGCCCACAGCCATTTGTCCAGCCGAACCAGTGACTGTTTATTGTTGCGTTCTGGATTTGTAGAAGTGTTATTTTCCGAAATCATATTACAATTTTTTTCCTTGCTCAAATATACGCTGAATTGAAGATGATTGAAAATAGAGAATATCTGCATGAGACAGGTTACTCATTTGTAAATTGTCCAAATTGCTTGCCATTTCGCTCTAGCACGACCACATTGTGGCGTTTTCCGGTTTTCACTGTTCCATTGAGACCCGGATAAATGTTAATTTTATGTAACTTTAACGCCAGTTATTTTTTTCTACAAGATTCAAGGTATAAACTGTAACAACTTTATCTAGCAATGAGAGTCACTATGGGTAACCGTGCGAACGAATTCGCCAATATCTTAAATGGTTTCTATAAAAAATTTCAGTCTTTTAACCGATAAAATAAGTGGAATATTCACAAAATGAACTTTTTTTGCGCTTTTCGGGTTAATTGTCTTCTTATGGTAGTCCGCTTGCGTAGATAATCAAACTGAATTGATTTATCCTAATACCTTAAAAAATTGTAGTGTCCGATACCGCTATCGTTTCAGCGAATAACAGGAATATCAAGAAATACCTTATGAATGCAATATTAACCTATTTAGGACGTTTGAAAATAGTCGACAGTTCCCAACAAGCTAAATGGACGCTGGTTTTGATAGTGATACTGCTGGGCTGGGTCAGTGCGCGTCTTTTTTGGCAAATTAGCGCATTATTTTCTACGGAAGTTATTGCAACAACCGTA
Source organism: uncultured Enterobacterales bacterium (assembly GCA_964555895.1). GTDB lineage: Bacteria > Pseudomonadota > Gammaproteobacteria > Enterobacterales > DRNA01. The sequence goes on along the minus strand of CAZKUH010000082.1, from coordinate 2,456 downwards.
AGTTCAACAAATTATGCCTCACCGCAAAACCAAAATCAGGCCGCTCAAATAATCAGCTTTAATATTTTCGGTGATGCCGGTCAGGCAAATCAAGAAATTGTGCAGACGCCGATAACTGAAAATGTCCCTGAAACCCGGTTAAATTTAAAACTTCGCGGTATTTACGCCAGTACAGATGTGAAGAGCTCAAATGCTATTATAGAAAATGCTCGCGGTCAGCAAGATCTTTACTTTATTGACGATAAAATTCCAGGTGAAAGGAATTTAACGCTCGTTAAAGTTTTAAAAGACAAGATCATTTTGAATAGAAACGGAAAATATGAAACTTTAACCATGGAAGATTTTGGTTCGACTGTTAACAAACCCAGTCAAAAAAATTCAACTTTATCGAGATTCGCTGGAAAGCGGGTGGCCAAGAAAATAGACCGTCGTAATAATAGACAGCTCTCGCGGCAACTATCGACCATCCGAAAAAAAATGGTGAATAATCCCAAGTCTCTAGCAGGCCTGATGAATGTCAATCCGGTAACACAAAATGGCCAGTTTAAGGGCTTTAAAGTTTCACCTGGCCGAGATGCCAGCTTGTTTGCCCGGGCAGGGCTACGCCGGAATGATCTGGTTACCAGCGTAAACGGTATTGTCCTTGACGATCCATCCAAAGCGTTGACGCTTTATGATGAACTGAGAAATGCGCAGGAATTGAGCATTGAAGTGGAACGAGGCAATAAAACGCTTTCACTTGTTTATAGTTTAAACGATGATAAAAAATAACTAACTTATGAAACAAATAACACAAATTCTAAAAAAACAAACAAAAAATAAAGCTTCCTGTTTTTTGTTCCTACTTATATCTGCAACTCACTGGATTAAAATGATTAATTTTAAGCAAAATTTTTCCCGTCTCTTTGATCAGGGGAAATCATTCCTTGTCGGCATCGCTTTAGTATTAACACTGACGCTCAATGTGTCACCAGTTTTCGCGGCATCTGCCACTTTAAATATGAAAGATGCTGAGTTGCGTACGCTGATAGAAACGGTAAGCCGATTAACCGGCAAGACCTTCGTACTGGATCAACGAGTCAACCGTAACCAGAAAGTAACGATTATTTCGCAACACAAAATGAGCGAAAAGGAAATTTATCAAACTTTCCTATCCGTTTTAAAAGTCCATGGCCTGACCGCTATTGAAACAGGCCCTGTGACAAAAATCATGCAAGAGCAACAAGCTAAACAGGATTCCACTCCCATCTCAATCAATGAAGATAATTTGCCAGATTCGGATCTATTGATTACTCAGGTCATTAAACTTAATAATATCTCCGTCGGTGAAGTACAAATTATGTTACGCCCACTCATCCGCCAACAAGGGCAATTGGGGGTGTATAAACAAACCAATGTCATTGTTATTACCGATTATGCCGCAAATGTAAAACGCATGATCAAACTCATTCGTCAGGTTGATAAAGAAAGTTCTCAGGAAATAGAACTCATCCCCATCGAACATGCGTCAGCCATTGAAATTGTCAGAATTCTTGAAGCTTTGAATAAAAATGCCGGGCCCAAAATTAACGATTCCGAAAAACCAAAATTTGTGGCCGATGAGCGTACTAACAGTATTTTGCTCAGTGCCAACAAAAGTAGTCGTGCCCGCCTGCTGAACCTGATAAAGAAAATTGACACACCCCTGGGTTCTAACGGTAATACCAAAGTGATTTATCTGCATTATGCCAAGGCAGCTGATCTGGTGGAGATATTAAAAGGGGTCGGCAAGTCAAAAGAGGCGGAAGATAAAAAGAAAAAAACGGGTTCCTCTACAAGAAGCCGCAGGAGTTCAACCAATACCTCTTTTTCGATTGACTCCCATGAAGAAACAAATGCTTTGGTCATTACCGCACCACCTGATTTAATGCGCTCATTCGAAGATGTTATCCGCCATCTGGATATTCGTCGGGCACAAGTTCACGTTGAGGCCATTATTGTAGAAATTTCTGAAAATCGCGCCAAACAGCTTGGCGTTCAATGGATGTTCGGTGATACGGGTAATGGTACCGCGCCAGCCGGTATCATTAATTTTAATAATATTGGCCCTGGTATCGGCTCATTAGGTGCCGCCGCACTGGCAAATCGTGGTAGAAACAACGGCTCAACCACATCTCTGGATAATAACGGCAACCCGGTAACAACCAATAACACCACCAGCGGTGATAATGGTTTGGCGCTAGCGCAGATTTTAGGTGGGTTACAGGGTGTGGGGATCGGCGCTGCTAGGTTCACTAATTCTGGGCTTAGTTTTGCATCATTCCTGCAAGCCCTTGCCTCCGACACCGATACCAACATCCTTTCAACCCCCAGTCTGACAACTCTCGATAATGAAGAAGCCTCCATGATTGCCGGACAGGAAATCCCGATTATTACCGGCAGCCAATTAGGTAATAAAAATTCCAATCCCTTTCAGA
>CAZKUH010000081.1:0-7943 GCA_964555895.1 uncultured Enterobacterales bacterium | reverse complement strand
AATGCCTGTTTAATATCAGCAATCAGATCTTGTTCATCTTCAATGCCAACTGACAAGCGGATGAGGTTTTGATTGATACCAGCTCTTTCTCTAGCATCTTCATCCATGGCTGCATGGGTCATTGTTGCAGGGTGACAAACCAAAGACTCGACGCCTCCTAGAGATTCAGCCAGAGAAAAAATTTTCAAACTTTCAACAAAGGTTGCAACATCGTTAACATCACCATCAAGTTCAAAACTGACAATGGCTCCAAAACCACTTTGCTGTTTCGCAGCGATTTCATGACCCGGGTGAGTCTTTATGCCAGGATAATATATTTTTGCAACCTGTGTAGATTTTTGCAAAAAATCGACAACGGTATTGGTATTTAACTGGTGCTGTTTAATACGAACAGGCAAAGTACGTAAACCGCGTAAGGTTAAAAATGAATCAAAAGGTGCGCCTGTTATACCCAAACAATTTGCCCACCAGGCTAGTTCTTCAGCTATTTTTTCATCTTTACTAATAACCGCACCACCGACAACATCACTGTGGCCATTAATATATTTGGTGGTGGAATGTACCACTACATCCGCTCCCAGAGTCAGCGGTTTTTGAAAAGCAGGTGAGAGAAAAGTATTATCAACCACCACCAGACAATCTTTTTGTTGTGCCAGTCGGCTGATTTTTTCAACATCAACAATTCTCAATAAGGGATTGCTTGGTGTCTCTAACCAAATTATTTTTGGTTTTTTTTCTAGTGTGCGTTGTAATTCATAGTCATTATTTTGATCGATAAATTCTATTGCAAAATGTCCTTTTGCAGCCAATGTCGTCAATAAACGGTAGCTACCACCATAACAATCAAGCGGCGCAACCAGTAAATCACCGGGTTTAAGTAACTGAAGAGGCAATGAAACCGCTGACATGCCACTGGATGTTATGGTACATCCTGCTCCTTGTTCCAGGGTACTTAAAGCATCTTGCAGAGTTTGCCTGGTTGGATTCCCGGATCGACAGTAATCAAACTCCCTTTTTTGATCGAATCCGGCAAAACTGTAGTTAGTCGTCAAATATAACGGCGGAGTAATAGCACCGTATTGTTTGTCGGACTCGATACCTGCACGTACTGCTTCGGTTGATAGGTTACTCATGGTTCAACTCCAAAAATGATTTTATTATTTGGGATAATTGTTCAACTTCTTTTAAAAATGCATCATGACCAAACAAGGATCGAATACGAATATGTTGCGTTGTAGCATCAATTGTCTCTGCCAGTGTCTGTATTTGTGTTGGGAACACTAACTCATCGGAATCGACTGAAACCAGCGTAGAATTGACTTTAATGTTATGCGCATTAACCTGATGGTTATCGATAGAAGCCGAAAGTGTAAGGAATGCATCTGCATTAAAGTTTTGAGAAAATTTTTCACCATGGAACGATAAATAATCATTTAATTTATTTTGAGAGTTATGTATTTTTTTATTTTCTGCTAATGAAGAAAATCTTTGTGCAAATTCTTCAATGGAACGATAAGTAATCATGCCCAATTGACGAGCCAGACCCAGCGCTTTTTTTACATCTCCCAGTTCAGCCCCCAATTTCACTATCTGGCGCTGTACCGATCTTAACGCACGACTTCTTGGGTGACTCTCTGCGGGTGCACTAATAATTAACTGACGCAGCACTTTTTCGGTATACCGTTCTGCGAAAGCCAGAGAAACCATTCCGCCGTATGAACATCCAATAATGGCATGAATATGAGTAATTTTGAGATAAATTAACAGTTGATTTAACGTTGCGGCCTGATCGAAAGTGCTCACTTGCTGAAGGTTGTTGACTTTGGCCGAAAATTGACTGACATCAGTCAAACCAAAACTTTTATTTTGCTTTGCAGCATGTCGAAAGCACTCATTGCCGCCAATAAAATCATAACTTAACACGCTAAACTTAGCTAAATCTACGCACTTACCGATACCCACGTAGTCTTCCCACCAGCCTTTTTCTTCGCTGTCATCTGCATAGGCTACAAATCTGTTAGCAGATATCCCACCTAAAATTACAATAATGGGTTTATCCAGCCCACCCAGTAAACTCCAACTCACTGTGGCGGTATAATTTTCATGTTGTTCATTTGTTTTTAACACTGCACAAAATTCTCCGGTAAATAATATTGGAGTATTTTCAGTAACAGTATTTAATTTTAAATTGTTCACAGTAATCATTACACAAATAGCGGTATAGACGTCTATACCGCTATTATCATCAAATAATTCTAAATGTCAAGATGTTTAGATGGCTAAATTCAGGTAAAATGTCTGCTTGTTCCCAATTTAGTGAGATTCGCACCATGCCGAGCAAAAGAAAATTTATTAACCCTTATGTAGAACACGGCACAAAAGCTGAAAATTCCAAAAAGATAACGGTATCTATTCCGTTTTCAATATTGAAATTGCTAACGGACGAAAGAACGCGCAGACAGGTAAAAAATTTACGCCATGGCACGAATAGCGAGTTACTTTGTGAGGCTTTTCTGCACGCATTCACCGGTCAACCGCTACCCACAGATGAAGAACTGGATAAATCGAAAGAGGATTATATTACGAGCAGAATACATCGACAATTAGACTCTGCGAGCTAGTAAGCAAAGATATTTTGAGACTTGAGCCACAAATCGCCACATAAAAATAAAGATCCAGTGATTTTTGTGGCGAATTTAACAGTTTCTCCTATCATTAAACTTCATTATGTCAAACTTCCTCTATACGGAATTACCGTTAGGATAGTCACCAAAATGTCTCAGGAGATGCTGTATGCGACATAGAACTAACAGAATTGATCCCTTTATTTTATTAATGGTTGTCGTTGTCAGTGGCGTAGCTTTGTCATTGTTCTAAGAACCAGTGCTTGATTAAAAGCACTATTCAATCTTTACTCAACTGCCTGAATGCAAGCCAGCAAGCTTTACTGATTGTTGCTTTCATCCGATTCACAGTCATCCCCGGCTACGCAGCCATCTTCGACATCATTTTCATCCAGCCAGTCATCATCTTCGGGCGGATTACCGTCAAAAACACGATACTGACGATTTTGCAGGTAAGCATCCCTAATAAAGGCATATTCATCAATTGACTCTTCCAGCTGGCTGTCAAATTGCAACAAACTGGCCCGTTTATTAAGCAGATTAAGGCCCGTCATCGAATTTCTCAATGCTATATCATGACTATATCTCAGGGGATTCAAAGGATAATCACCAACTTTTCCCCAAGCATCACGAAAATCTGTTGGCCCCAAAATCGGCAGCATGACATAAGGACCTGGTTTGATCCCCCAATAACCTAAAGTCTGCCCAAAATCCTCATCATGTTTATCCAGACCCCAAGAAGATGCGACATCAAAGATACCGACCAATCCAACCGTGCTGTTGACTATCACTCGCAATAAATCAGAACCAGACTGTGTCACCTTACCCTGTAATAATCCATTAACTGATGTCACAATATCTTCAAAGTTTTCAAATATATTACTCACACCTTTTTGCACTGGTTCAGGGGTAATGGCTTTATAGCCTCTAGCCACAGGCCTTAAAACAGCCTTATCCAAGCCTCTATTGAACTTATAAATAGGCCGATTAAAGTTTTCCAACGGATCCTGTGGATTATCACTTTTTAAGCTGGCACATCCGCTAATAAAAAAAGTAAATGCGATAAGTACTGTCAATTTTTTCATAAATATTTCTCTAAATTATCATTCCTGAAAATTGTATTATAGAATCTGTCTCAACGAACCCAACTCATGAGTAAATTATGCCAACATCTCTATATTCTCAAACAATCAATGTTAGATGGAGCGATATGGACGCCATCGGACATGTCAATAATGCACGCTATTTTACCTATATGGAGCAGGTAAGAATAGAGTGGCTATGAAAAAATAGTTGGGTCCATCAATCAATCCCTGACTGGCCCGGTTATTGTCACCGCAAAATGCGAGTTTAAAAATGCCATCAGTTATCCCGACAAGTTAATTGCGGACGCATCTGGGCGCTCCAGTATTTTACTCCATTATGAAATCGAATCAAAATCTCAACAACAAATAGTTGCATTAGGTGAAACCATGCTGGTTTGGATTGACTATAAAAAACAAAAATCGCTGTCGTTGCCCAAAACTATCATCGATCTGTTTCGTTAATTGAACAAAATACCGGCTGGGTAAAAACCAGCCAAATTCTAATGTGTACCGAGCAGGATATTTTTCTTTTTAAAAGATGCAAAAAGTTCGGTGCCCATGGTATAGAGATTATCAATATCATCGCGTTGTAATTCTTCAGCGATGCTATCAATGATCTCTCTACCGCTCACTTGACCATCTATCAGGCTCAGTAGGCGGTAAGAAACCGCATTGAGTTCCATAAAACCTACTTTATCATCATGATCTCTATAAACCACCAGAAAGGTCGCTTGTTTTTCATCTTCAGCTGGACAAAAATCTTTACTAATCAATTGTACAGGATATTGATAAGCGAGGACGTGGACGATGGATGAAAGTACCGGTTTCCTCGTCAGCCAATCATCACCTGACACATCAGTTTGATTTTCTTCATCGGCATACACTACCGATACTTCGACCCATTCATAATGTGCAAGCTCCAGTAAAAAAGGGTATCTGCTCAATAAATGACGTCCTTTCCCGGATAGATAGTCTAAAAATTCTATGGGAATTTCTGCAAATAAAGGCGAGTGACAACGATGGGTGACCATAAATTCCCGCACTATCTGTTGCCATTGTTCATCATCAAACAATGTTCTGATCACGGGAAAAGAATTACTCACGAATCCTTCAGTATTGTTGTAAAATAATTCATGATAAATTTTCATCCGGCGTGGTTCTATACCGAAAGGAATGGCGGTATTTTCAGGATCTCTGATGTTGCCTGCAAATTCATATTGCATTTGCTCTAAAGAATTTTGATTGTTCATATGGAATTAATCAGTTAACAGTTAATGGTTTAATTTCAGCAGAATCTGTGATGGCCGTTGAACTTGACACTTCTGCTTGAATATCTTTGATTCGCTGGACCTCTTTAAACAATATGTTCAAGGGAGGAATATTAAAATCCCGTTCAAGTAAAGTTGGGAATACACCATGTTTTTGGTAAGTATAAGCGAGTAAATCCCACACATCTTCTTTAACATCTGCCCCATGGGTATCCACCAGTAAATCTTCGGCTTCATCGAAATGTCCCGCCATATGTAGGTAGATAATACGATCCGTTGGCATGGCATCGATAAAAGCTCGGGCATCATAACGGTGGTTTACTGAATTAACGTAAACATTATTAACATCCAAAAGCATCTTGCAATCCGATTGAATAATTACCGCTCTGATAAAATCAATTTCACTCATCTGTTGGCAAGGCGCCGCATAGTAAGAAGCGTTCTCAATAACCAACGGCCGTTCCAGGATCTCCTGAACACGCTTGATTCGTTTGGAAACATGCTCTACAGCTTCTTCAGCGAAGGGTAGTGGCATCAAATCATAAAGGTGGCCATCATCACTACAGTAACTCAGATGTTCAGAATAAATTGCGATATTGTGCTGGTCCATGAAAGCTTTAACCGAACGAATGAAAGGTTCGTCTAAAGGTGTAGAACCACCAATTGATAACGATAGACCATGCAGCAAAAAAGGAAATTTTTCAGTTAATTGACGAAACTGACGCCCTACGGAACCACCAATAGGGAGCCAGTTTTCAGGAGCAACTTCCATGAAATCTACCGGAGAGTTAGCAAATTCATCAACAGAATCTAACATGTCTCTTTTAAAGCCCAAGCCAACGCCTTGAAAAATCGACTGGTTCAAACTTTTAGATATCATAATAATTGCTTTAGAAGTGATTCTTAGAAAAAATTACTTCTTTTCGCCTTTCTTGGCAGCATTTTTAGCTTTATTGGCACCACATTTTCCTTCGCCACATTTGCCTTCTTTCATGCCTTTCATGCCTTTCATATCTTTCATGCCTTTCATATCTTTCATATGACCACTACAGCTACCTTCTTTATCTCCTTTTTTACCACCACATTTGCCTTCTTTCTTGCCCTTCATTTGAGCACTGCAACTGCCTTCTTTATCAGCTTTTTTTCCACCGCAGCTACCTTCGCCGGCTTTAAAGAAGTTAGTTTGGTTTTGGTAACCAGAGTTTAAATCAGTAGCTCCGAAAGGGTTAGCTTGAGCAGCTAATGGTGCTAAAGTTACAGAAGCAGCTAAAGAAGCGCCTATTAAAGTTGCAAGATTTTTTTTGTTCATGACCTGTTGTCTCCAAAATATAATAATAAAAGTTCAGGCATAATCGCCTTTTTGAGCTAACAACCCTGTATCGGGCTAACATCCAGTTAGTCTAGTACCACTGGCTGGTGAAGAAGAATGGTGATTTATTCAGCTTCCAGCTAAAAGACGGACTTTGTACTCAAGTGTTACAATAACCTGTGAGAATATTTCTGCAAGTAAATTAGGTGAAATAGCTCACATTTTACTGTGATAAAGATGATTTTATGCCAATTCCACCAAAAGTTACCACCAATATTAACAATGTGGCATCTAACTAATTGGATTTTCTAAACTTTATATTTATTACTTGACCGTTAAAAGGTGCCGAAATTTTTTCACTTTTAACGGTGATATCTCCTTCTTTTGCGATGGCATCTGCTGTTTTCGAAATTCTTGCCGATACATAAATGTCATCAAAAAGAGACATTTTTAATGCAGGCCGCATGGCCTTGCTATCATCTAAGATGATACTTTCAGGAACTTTGCCAATCGGGAAGCGGACTACTGCCAATGGCATAGGAGATCCCGTTGCTGCTTTGGCAAATACAAAAATTGTTTCCTTACCGGTCAGCTGATCCTTTATCTCCTTAGCAAAACTTATGACCACCTTGACACCCTCAGTGGGATTCTCGTTCGCGTCCACATTGTTGTTTTGATTCTGTAGTTTAGCGGCTTCAACCAATTTGAGTTCGGCAGTTTTAATGCTTCGTTCCAATAATTTGATCACTTCACTACCAGGTTTTCGTTTGGCTATGACTTTTTTCCAGGAAGAGATCGACACGGCATAATCCCCTTCGGTAAAAGCATTGAAACCCTGAGAAAGTAACGCCTTCTCATTTTCCGGGTCTGTCCGAAGAACACTCTGGATCAGTGCATTCGATTGTTTTCTGGCGACATCCGTCTTTAACTTGGTTAATACTTGCGCCAAATAGAGTTTGACATCAATATTTTTTGGCTCCAGCTCCAAGGTCTTGCGCAGGGCGTCAACGGCTAATTGATAGCGCCCCAAGCGTTCCTGGATCTCGGCAAAATTCATCCATACCGACGGATCATGCGGTTGCAGATCCAATTTAATCCTTGCTGCCAACAACAATTTTTTCACTGATTCCATCGTTTGTTTTTTGATGGCCTGTTGTTTTAGATCTTCCAATGCTGCAGGATTTCGTTGTAATAACTCAGTTAGCTCCCGACGCTCTTTGATCAAATCAGGATCACCAAAACTCCAGTAAGTAATAACAGCGATAGATAGCACCAAAAGCAACCCAAAAATAAATGCCATATATCCTCGTGTCGTTCTCGGGGTCGTCTTCAAAGTGGAAATAGATTCCAGCGATGAAGCTGTCTCCTGATCAAGTTCCTCGCGTAATTGGTTATATTCTTCCTCGGTAAAATCCTCCGCTTTAAAACGGCGAGATAATTCCTTGAGGCGAAATTGATAATCCGACTTTAATTGTTGCTTTCGAATATCGAATGAATTAGAAACACTTTTCAAACCAGCCTTACTTGCTGAAATTAATGGTGGAAATAAAAATATTGCCACTAATAAAGTGAAGCCGAGAACTATATAAATCATTTTTAATTACCCTCATCATGGGTTTGTTTAACAGGGATTATTTTAATCTGTATCTTCTTCAGC
>CAZKUH010000080.1:0-8001 GCA_964555895.1 uncultured Enterobacterales bacterium | reverse complement strand
TCATGCCGACCATTTCACTCAGTCATGCCGACCATTTCACTCAGTCATGCCGACCGGAGTGGAGGGATCTTCTGCTTAACTTTAAAATATAAGAGTGATTTAGCCAATAATTCTCATTAAGAAAAAGGTTTTTATAACCAGAAAATTGTTATTTGCTTTTCGTGCTCTCCTAATAATAGCGCTTTTTGATTAAAGGACTTTGCAATTTTTATCATTTCATCTCTTGCTGTATTGAATACAAAAAAGCTTTCTTCATCTGGCCATTGGTTAATTGAGGCCTTCGCAGCAATATGAATTGCCGGGTAATAGCATATGTTTTTGATATCTAATAATGTTTTTAACTTTGAAATTTGTTTTTGATTAAATTTAGGGGTATGAATACGAGCTTGGGGATTACAAGGCGTAATAAATGACCATGTTGATATTTTCTGTTGTAATAACCAACGATTAAAGGATGCATTAATATGATGTACTGTGACATCATAAAAATTATCATTGTCTAACAGCAGGCGATAAATCGTTTTCTCAAACGCCTGCTGTATAGACTGAGGTTTATTCTGGCGAGTCATCCCAAACTGTTTTTGCTGGGCCGCCTAATGCGGAGATAATATCTGCAATAAAGGCATTGATTTCAGTAACCATGACAGAGAGTTCATGAGTATGACGCTGTAGAATTTCTTCATTACTGTAATTATTATCGAGTTCTTTAAGGGCTGCGGAAAATTTTATTCTTTGCAAGGTGCCCTCTTCGGTCAGCGTCGCTTCGATGGCACTGCGCCAGTTTAATCTGAGCTTGACCACTTGTTTCCCTGCGTGTAAATGTGCCTGAACCTCTTCAGCATCCAATTCCTGTCTGCGGAGTCTGACAATAGCGGCTTCTTCATTAGTTGCCCGGAGTTCACACTCATCGGCCAGCAATAGATTTTTTTCATGGAGTCCTTGTTTTAACCAGGAAGTCATGGTGAAGGTCGGAGAAATTTTACAGTCAAACGGAATAACAGGCAGGCTGCCAAGAGACTCTCTTAAAACATGTAAAAATCTTTCTGCTTTTGAGGCACTGCTGGCATCAATAATGAGCAAGTTTTGAGTGAGATCCCAAAAACCTTTTATTTGACTTGAACGATGAAATGCTTTTGGTAATAATTCGGCGATTACTTCATCTTTAAGTTGACGTTTTTCCCGAAGAAAGATTTTCCGGCCTTCTGCAAGTTCTCTCGTATGGGCTCTTTCTTCAACAACTTCGTTGATGACCATGGAGGGTAGTACTTTTTCCTGAATTCGAAGTTTGAAAGCGATATTATTTCCCTGTTTTTCAAACAATAATTCTGGAATAGCATCCTCGTCAAACTGCAAGGTATCGACCAGTGGTGAAATCCAACCACTACTTAGCGGTTGATGTTTTGAACAAGGTTGGAAGGCAAATGCAAGTAAAGCTTGCTGTAAATCGGTATCGTTGAGTTCAATGGTGCGTGTTACTTGATAGATCCGGAGATTTTTATACCACATAGTGTCTTTCTTTGGTTGAGTTGGCCTTTAGTTGAGGACAGCGATTATAGGGTGAAGCCAATCACGATACAATAATATTCACCATGACAATTGCTGTTATGTTTTATATGATGTCTGCAGTTATTTGCTTATTTTAGGAAACTTAATGTTTATCAAACGGTTAACTTTTTCAATTATAATTTTAATTATGGCCTCAAATGCTATTTTCTTAGCCCCGGCAGTGGCTGATACCGCTGATCAGGGAAAAGCCAGCTCGGTTTCAAAAATAATAAAACCCGATTTGCCACTAATTATGTCCGATAGCGACTGGATGGGGAATGCGCCGGAGAAAGCAATATTTTCTGATGATAATAAATTTATCTTTTATCAACAGAAAAGGATTGGCAATAAAATCAAGGATTGGTTCCAAATTGATCTGAAAAACGGCACTACCACAAAAATTGACCAGCCTTTATTGATCAGCAGTCAAGGCGGGGAAGTTTTGGACAAAGCAACAAACAAAGCATTTTCGTTTGAGGGTGATATTTATGTTAAAAATTCATCGAATGGTGAAATTGAGCGAGTCACAAGAACTTCAGAAAAAGAAAGTTCGCCCAGATTAATAGGAAATAAAAGTGGCAGCAAGGCGGCGTTGATTTTCTGGCAGGGAGATAGTTTGTTAAGTATTAATGCTGAGGGTAAATTAGACGAAAAAGCAATGGTGTTACTTGCAGATGCAAAATCTACTGATAACAAGTCCGAGTATACATTTTTAAAAGCACAACAACAGCGATATTTTGCCAGTTTAAAGGACGCCACTATAAATAAAAAGTTATTAAAAAAACAAGCCGCAACGGTCAAAGATAATGCCAATCTGAGTAAGCCATTTTACTTGGGCAAAGATAATGAAATATTAGCCAGAGACATCAGCCCGAATGGGGAATTTGTGGCGTTACTCATGCGAGATAAAACGATTAAGCGGGGTAGAAGAGGAAAGATGGCTCATTTCGTCACTGATTCAGGCTATGTTGAGATCCAAAAAATTAGGACTGTCGTCGGTGAAAATGGTTCAGTACCGCAGTTTTTAGTCATTCTGGATCTGAAAAATCATCTTGCCAGCGAAGTATCGGTTGATAAATTACCTGATATTAAAACTGATCGTATGAGAAAGATTAGAATTCAGGCCATAAAATGGCATCAACAACATGGAGCCAGTAAAGCAGAAGCAAAAGATTTGGTCAGGACACCTAGCAAAAGAGCGGTAAGCATCTTGGGTATTGAATGGTCAAGAGACAATAAAAGTATAGCGATAATGTATCGTGCAGAGGATAACAAGGACCGTTGGATTGCAACCATTGGGCTGGATAAAAAATCGCTGGTTAAAGCCGTCGCCAAATCACAACATCAATTGGTGGATAAGGCTTGGATAAACTGGTTATTTAATTCTTATGGCTGGTTGCCAGATGGTCGAAATTTATGGTACCAATCAGAAGAATCTGGTTTTTCACATTTGTATTTAAGAGATACCCTTAAAAATAGAACACGACAGTTAACCGCTGGAAAATGGGAGGTTAATAATCCCGTGTTGTCCAAAGATGGTAAATTTATTTATTTTAGAGCCAATAAAATCCATCCTGGTCGTTATGAAATTTATCGGGTAAATGTGCAGTCGAAGGTCATAGAACAGCTAACGGATCTGGGTGGAAGTAATACTTTTAAGCTCTCCTCTGATGAAAAACAATTGTTAATAATGCACTCTACCATTACCCGACACCCAGAAATTTACTTAAAAAATATCGATTCAAAATTCAAAGCCAAACGTTTAACTTTTACTGTCAGCAAAAAATATGCGGCGATTAAATGGATAGTGCCAGAGATTGTGCCGGTGCCATCCAGCCATGTAAAAAATCCTATTTATACCAAGGTGTATAAACCACAAAATTTTTCCGCACTTTCAGCAGAATATAAGGCGAAGGGAAAAAAATTCCCGGCGGTTGTTTTTGTACATGGCGCCGGTTATACCCAAAATTCTCATTATGGGTGGGCTTATTACTACCATGAATTGATGTTCCATACTCTGTTGGTTAATCAGGGTTATCTCGTCATAGATATGGATTATCGTGGTTCCAAGGGATATGGGCGGGATTGGCGTACGGCGATTTACCGCAATATGGGCCACCCGGAAGTAGAAGATTTACGCGATGGGGTAAACTGGATGGTCAAAAATCTAAATGTTGATGCCAAAAGAGTGGGTGTCTACGGCGGCTCTTACGGTGGCTTTTTGACTTTTATGTCATTATTTAGAGATCCTGAGTTATTCGCGGCTGGGGCAGCATTGAGGCCGGTAGCTGATTGGGCTCATTATAATCACGGCTATACTTCAAATATTTTAAACACGCCGGATATTGACCCCATGGCCTTTGAAAAAAGTTCACCCATTGAATTTGTAAAGGGCTTAAATAAGCCATTGCTTATTGCCAGTGGCATGTTGGATGATAATGTCTTTTTCCAGGATTCAGTGAGATTAGTGCAACGACTGATCGAGTTAAAAAAACAAAATTTTGAAATAGCCATTTTCCCCATGGAGCATCACGGGTTTAAAATTCCAAGCAGCTGGCTTGATGAGTATCGACGGATTTACAAATTGATGGAAGCTAATTTGAAATAGGCTGGCAATGTGACAGTTCCAGGAAAAACTTTTGATGAAAATATTTTTTTTCTGGAAAGAGTCGCGGGGTCTCAACGGAGCAGAATAGTCATCAAGGTGAATGCAAATTACCTCAGGATTTGGGCGACGGTGAACGTAATCCCCAAGGGAAAAGTTGCCAGTTATGGCCAGATAGCGGATCTGGCTGGCTTGCCTGGACGTGCCAGACTGGCGGGGAAAGCGCTCAGAGAAACACCTGATGATATGAAAATACCTTGGTATCGGGTAGTGCGCTCAAATGGTCAACTAGCTTTTAAAAACGGCAGCGAACAGGCACGGCAACAAAAAGAATATCTCATGAATGAAAAAGTCACTGTATTCAATAACCGAGTGGAGATGAAGCTTTTCAACTGGTGTCCCAATCTTGAAGAACTGGTTTTTCAGTTAAAATTTTAGTGTCGGGACTGGAAAACATTCTTCAAGAATCTTCAGGATAATGGTGCAAACAATTCCTCAATATCATCCATAGTAAAAGACAGTCTGGATTGTGCTTTATTATCCAGAATAGCTTCGTATAACTGCTTTTTGCGGTTTTGTAATTGCTGTATTTTTTCTTCCACTGAATCTTTGCATATTAATCGATAAACGAATACCGGTTTGTCTTGTCCTATGCGATGGGCGCGATCGGTTGCCTGGTTTTCGACCGCTGGATTCCACCAGGGGTCATAGTGAATGACTGTATCTGCAGCGGTTAAATTTAACCCCGTACCGCCGGCTTTTAAACTGATTAAAAAAACCGGGATCTCACCAGTTTGGAATTTATCAATTAATGGCTGTCGATCTCTGGTACTTCCAGTGAGCGTAACATGTTCAATGTTTTTATCTTTTAGCGATTGAGAAATGATAGCGAGCATTTGCGTAAATTGAGAAAATAATAATACCCGTCGTCCTTCTTCTTGCATTTCTTCTAACATGGTCATTAACATTTCAAGTTTTGCAGAATGTTTGATAATTTGGGCTGCCTGCAATTTTACCAAACGCGGGTGGCAACAGAGTTGTCTCAATTTTAATAATGCATCCAGAATGACCAATTGTGAACGTTCGAGTCCTTGACTACGGATGGCATCCTGAACTTTTTGATGCATTGCCATGCGGATAGTTTCGTAAAGATTCTGTTGATCTTGATGCAAAGTAACCGTGTTGACGATCTCTGTTTTAGGCGGCAGTTCCAGTTCAACTTGTGATTTTTTTCGTCTCAGCAGAAAAGGAGAGATTCGTTGAGAAAGTGACTTTTGACGATCGATATCTGCATGTTGTTCTATCGGTTTGCGATAAAGCCGATGAAATCCTCTCTGCGTACCGAGATAACCTGGTAATAAAATATCAAACAGCGACCATAACTCACCCAGATGATTCTCCATGGGAGTGCCGGTCAGGGCGATACGATTCTGGGTTTTTAATTGTTTAGTTAACTGGGTAGTTTTAGCGGCTGGATTTTTCAACATTTGTGCTTCATCGAGTACCAGTAATGAAAATTCTCTATCTGCGAGATGATGCCAATCGCGCCGTAACAAAGGGTAGGAAGTAATGATAACGTCATATTGATTTACTTCAGGCCAGAGCTTTTCTCTAGCACTGCCGTGAACCACTATGGTGTTAAGGTTGGGGGCAAATTGTCTTGCTTCATTTTGCCAGTTATACAATAAACTGGTTGGTGCTAAAACCAGTGCAGGTCGCAATAATTTTTTATCATATTTCAAACGGTCTAAATGAGCCAGTGTCTGCACGGTCTTTCCCAGGCCCATATCATCCGCTAGAATGGCGCCTAGTTTATTATCCCACAGGAGTTGCAACCAATTAAGGCCCTGTTGCTGGTAATCTCTTAATGTTGCGGTAAAAGCAGTGGTTGGTTCAATATCTGGGGTAACTTCCTGCCCGACTAATTGAAGGATTAAAGTGCGCCAGTCCAGACCTGTGCGCCAGTCCAGTTTGATGTTTTTTTCAAGTTCGAGAAGTTGCCCAACTTGAGATTTCCGTATTTCTACCTGTTCAACATTGGTAGGTTTTTTTTCAAATAATTCGACCAAGGTACCAAGGATCTGTGCAATAAGTTCACGTTCGAGTGGTAATTGTCTACCATCTTGCAATTTAAGCATGATGGCCCCTTCATCTCTTTGTACGAGGGCCGCATTTAATTTATCAATTTGTTCCACAATAAGTGGTAACAACTGTATTTCTTTACCATCAATAACCGCACCAACTCGAAAACCAAACCAGTCCGTTTTTTGCGTATCTTCAATGTGGCCAAAAATATTTTCCGCTTGTGCCAAACGAAAATGAAAGTGAGGGGAGATAATAATACGCCAGCCATTCTTCTCGAGTTGAGGGATATCATTTATCATGAAATCAAGCCAGTCATTATTTGTAGCCAGAGTTTTTCTTTGTCCATGCAATAAGGTTCGTGTTCGCCAGCTGACATTTTCCAGTAAGTGTACGGCTTCTTTTTCTGCATTCAGCTCTCTTGGGTAGCTGATGATTTGATCGTTTTCAAAAATTCTGGCATCCACCCGGCTTGAAGCTGTATCCACTTCTGCGTGGCCATAATTCATAAAGATAGTGGCACGATGGAGCCATTTGTCTTTATCGTGTTTTGCGGGTATGGAGTCCAGTCTGATCGAAGGCGCGAGTTCAGGTGCTTGGCCGTTGATAATGTTGATTTCTCTGGGGGCTGGTAATCCAAGGTCATGACAGATGCGGATAAGTTCATTGGTGTTTTCTGCATCGAGCCAACAACCGATTTTTTGTGTGAGTTCTGTAAAGCTATCCGCATTTAAAGTACTGGAAAGCAGATCAAGCGCACCCAACGTACCCGCTCTGATATCAACATAATGTGAGCCATCAGGATCAATATAAAGTGAGTCAGTAGATTCAGAATTAAGCCACTGCGCCTGCTGCTGACCTTGTGCATTAATTTCCCAAGACAAGCTAGCAGAGAGTGGCGCTCCTTTCTCCAGCGGTTGACCATAAAAAGTCTGGAAATGTAATTTCTTGGCACTGACGAGTTGCATTAAAATATGCGATCTAGATTGTTCAGTTAATTCTGCAAGATATCCTTTTACAGCGGAGAAAGGTTGTAAAATAGAGATATCTTGCTGGTCTGCGGCCGAAGGATAATTGCCTTGTTGCACACGAGCCCAATCCAGAGATTTGGGTTTGCCGACTTTTCCGGACCAGTCAATCCGTGCTTGATGGATGGAAATATGCCAGTTGATTTCATCAAATTCTAGCAGATAAAGAAGTTTATAGCGTGTTTTTGAAAGCGGATCTTTGGTCGTTAAAGGTTTTTCACTTCTTTGACCTAGCATCCATTTTGATAATTGGGAAGACTTATCCACGTAGCAAAATATTCCGGTTGACTGCAAACGAGGAATTATATCATGCAATACGATCTATTGAAGTATCTGTTTTCAAAATCAGGTACAATTTGCAGAATATACCCGTGCCACCTGAAAATGCAGGATTTCAGCGGGCTCTCAAGATAGCGAACAATAAAATGGTGAGGAATAATTATGTCCCAGAGGCTTGAAGATCTGGAGTTGATTAAGCGAGGTGCTGAAGAGATCATCCAGCTTTCTGAGTTGGAGGAAAAACTGAAAGCAGGAAAAATTTTACGGGTCAAGGCCGGCTTTGATCCGACTGCGCCAGATCTTCATATTGGTCATACTGTACTGATCAATAAAATGCGTCAGTTTCAAATGCTGGGTCATACTGTGATATTTTTGATAGGAGATTTTACCGGCCGGATCGGCGATCCAACGGGAAAAAATGTTACCAGAAAAGCTCTTACCGAAGAACAGGTGAGGGCAAAT
>CAZKUH010000079.1:0-8063 GCA_964555895.1 uncultured Enterobacterales bacterium | reverse complement strand
AAAAGTAGGGAATTGATATAACTTTGCTGCGCTAGCAAATACAAGAAGCTCATCGGAAAATGAGCCCTGCAGACTGGAAAACCTTTATAAGCCTCACAATGTGAGGCTTTTTTATTCCTTGAGGTTTTTGTAAAATTGACTTCTACACGGTAGACAGTTAATTTTCAATTAAGTTTCAATATTTACTTAACAAACGTGGTTTTTTAACAGAAAATAACAACTTACCCTATTTGGCAATGATGCTCATATGACTTCTTTTCGTTCCAGCCGTTTTTTATTCTTTTTTATCAGCCATGAATTAATCATCGCGGCCTATTATTTTCAATTTATAGATAACCTGGAACCCTGTCCATTATGTATATTTCAGCGTCTTGTTTTTGCTGCGATGGCCCTGCTGTTTCTTCTGGCTGCCGTGCATAACCCCAAAGCCAATGGCCAAAAATACTACAACCTCAGCACCCTGTTGGTAACGCTGGTTGGTGTCTATATTGCTGCGAACCATGTCTGGCTACAACATTTACCCGCCGATCAAGTGCCAACCTGTGGACCGGGATTAAATTATCTACTCGACACTCTCCCCTTGGGCGAAGCGCTCGACCATGTGTTGCGAGGCAGTGGGGAATGTGCCAAAGTCAGTTGGCGCATGTTAGGCTTTTCCATGCCGGAAATAACACTCTTCATTTATTCTTTATTTGCCTTGTTTCTGGCGCGGGCATCCTGGAAAGGTTTTAAGCGACGCACGCCTTGGTAAGTAACCCGTTGATGAATAAACGCCTCTCTGTCTAGGCTACATTAAAGCGGTAAATCAAATTGACGCTGCGTTACAACCGCATGGTCTTTTTCTTCATCTTTTGCCTCATCGCCAGTGAAGGGTAATCTAATAATAAATTTTGTCCCTTGCCCCGGTTGAGATTTCACTTCCATCGATCCCCGCATTTGTTCGGAAATAATAAAATATGACACTGATAAGCCCAGACCTGTTCCGGAACCTTCCGCTTTGGTTGAATAAAAAGGCTCGAAAATACGCCGGCTTACGCTTTCAGGCATTCCGGGGCCATTATCAATCACATCAATAACCACCTCTTTATTCAAGGTATATACTTTAATTGAAATTTGTGGAGCTTTAACCGCGTTCGAAAATAGCGCTTGCGCCGCATTGGTTAATAAATTCAAAAACACCTGTTGTAAGCGGTTTTTTCTTCCTCCCACGCTGGGCATCTTTTGTTGATAATTCCTCGCGATTGTAATCCTTCTAAAATCATATTGTTTTTTTACCGAATAATCTCTCTGTGCCAGACGAATAGCAGCATTCATTACTTCCACCACATCGACTGCTTGATTTTCCAGCCCCCCGGGTCGGGCAAAACTTAGCATATCTTCGACAATGGTAGCGGCTCGCTTGCCCCCCTCGTCAATAGTATCCAATAAGGTCATAATTTTCTGTTTTTCTATATAGGCGGTAAATGCCGTTTCTTTAATTCCTAATGATTCAGCAATTTTATGATTTCTGCTTAACTCCATGCCCAATCTCCGTCTAAGGTTTTGGCTGCTCTGCAAAACCGCACCCAACGGATTATTTATTTCATGCGCCATCCCGGCAGCCAGCCCGCCCAGAGACATCATTTTCTCTGTTTGTACTAATAAGTCCTCAATTCTTGCTTTCTCGGTCACGTCGTCCACTCGAACCACCACGCCGATACTGCCCTCTGAGCGCAAGGGGTAAACCATAATATCCAGCAAGCGGTGTTTTCCCCCTACATTTCCTTCAATCCGTTCTGTGGATGGAAATAAATCTATATGTTGCGGATCGGTATATTTCTCAATTTGTGTTTGAAATTCTGGCACCAGGGATGACAGTGATTTTTCCAGCGCTTGATCAGCAGAAATGCCCGTCATCAATTCGGCCTGTTGATTCCATTGTGTCACACGTTGTTGCATGTCCAGTGCAATAATAATTGATGGCATAGAATCAAACATTGAATGTAAAAATTCACGCATCTTGTTCACATCTTTCTCTGCTCTTTTCCTCACATGTATTTGTCTTTTTAATTCACGCGCTCTTTGATGCACCCGGGTTTCCAAACGATTTCTCGCTCTTTCCAGCGCTTTTCTTGAGGCCTCGAGTGCTTGTTCCGTATCACGCCATTCAGAGACATCCCGCACAATGGAAATTAATCGATTGCTATCATGCCAATCCGTCACCTGTGTACGTACCTCCACCGGGATAAGTTGACCATTCCGGGCACAAAAATCCGCTTCATATTTTATCGCATCACCTTGGAGCAGAGAGGCTTTTGCGCCTTGTTTGGTTTTTAACACCCGTTTTTCGTCCAAATCCCATAATGATAGAGATTGTAATTCTCGCAGACTATAACCCAACATTTTTGCGGCGGGTTTATTAGCGCCAAAAATATGCCCTTCAAAATCATGCTGTAGGATCATGTCGTAGGCATTATCAAGCAGTGTTCTTGAATCAAGATTAAGCTGTTGAAGTTTTAGCTGTGCCTGTTTTTGCGCTTTCCAAAACACCACTAAGGGGAAATATACCAGCAGTATAATGAGCCCCGAAGTTAGTAAAGTGTAATTTTGGCTGCGGTAACCGGCTAGGCTCACCCATAAAGACACCCACGCCGGTAATGACATTAACAGCAGAGTAAAATAACGTTGTAATCGTATCGCTCGGTGCTTAACAAATGAAAATTTCAAAATTTGCAGGTCTGCTAAAATTGTCAGGAAGTCTTGTTTATAAGGTTAGTTCATCTTCACACAAACGCGGTTTATTTTATGCATTTGTGTGACAACTTAAACAAAAACCCCATAAATTTTGTGTCACCACGCTGCTTAAGGTATAGTAAATGGCGTCAACCGATATTCTTTGTTATAGGAAACTTAATGTTAGAACGCGCCACGCATTCTCTAGTCACCTTCAGCGGCCATTCAAAGCCACTGGATCGTTGGTTGCAACATCGACAATTATTAGTCAGTGGATATTGCTATATGATTGCCAATACCTTGTCTGTAACGCTCCCGCCTTTAACCGAAGTGAGATATTGGTGCGAAGAATTAGTTGATTATTTAACGGCTGGGCATTTCCAGGTTTTTTCCGAGCTACTTGAAACGACCCCCTTAGATCAGGGCGATGATGCTGGTTATAGCAAAATCATGCAAACAACCAATGATCTTCTCAGCATGCAAGAAGCTATTTTTGAACTAAAAAAAGATCACCACCAAGCACTGGAACAGTTACTCTCGAAATTGGGGGAAAATCTGGCCAAAAGGCTGGAATTTGAAGATCAATTTATAGCGACAGCGCTCAAACCGCAACCGGCTTGAACGCTGTGCTTATTATAACTAAACCAAACCGCTTTATTTAGCCGGGTTTTTTTCAGGTTTTTGATCTTGATTTTTCTTTGATGCTGCAGCAGGTTTTTCAACCACAGGATTAATCGCTAATAATTCAACATCAAAAATCAATACCGCGTACGGTGGAATACCAGGACGACCTTTGGCACCATAAGCAAGATCTGAAGGAATAGTTAACTGCCACTTCGCACCTTTTTTCATCAATAACAATGCTTCAGTCCATCCAGGAATGACGCCACCAACGCCAAAGGTAGCCGGCATATTTCTATCATATGAACTATCAAACTGTTTGCCGTTGATTAGACTTCCCCGGTAATGAACTTGCACTTTATCTTTGCTGGTGGGGCTCGGCCCTTCGCCTTTTTTGATAATCTTATACTGTAATCCAGACGCCGTAGTCACTACGCCCTCTTTTTTACCATTTTCTTTTAAGTAGGCATTGGCCTTTTCCAGGTTCTCTTTTTGTTCTTTCGCCGTTTTTGCAGCTAGATTTTTCTTGATTCTGGCTTCAAAGGATTTTATACCTTTATTAATTTCCTCATCGGATAATTTAACCTTTCCTGCAAGACCATCTTTGAAACCCTGCAGAATAGTCTCTCTGGATATACTGATTTGAATCTCTTTAAAACTATCAATATTTTTGCCAATAGTCTTGCCCATATTCACCCCAATAATGTAGGCACCTTGGACATCCTGGTTTTTTAAATCCAGCACCTTCTCTTTGCTTGCTTCTTTATCTGCCTGGCACCCTGCTAAAACCAGGGTAAAAACCGAAGTTATGATTAGCTTTATGGTTATATTTTTTCTCATTTTATTTACCTCTATATTGAAAGTATGCGATAGTCTACCCAACCAAAGGCTTTCATACCAGAGTGTTTACCGTTTAGTTAATAAAAGTTTGACTCTGGGCACATTTAAAATGCAATTATGCATATAATAATGGCCAAAATCATGAATTTATCGCGTTATCCCGTTTTTCTTATTTTATTTTTTCTTCTTTCCGGTTGTGCCGACGAACAACAACCACTGAAACAATGGCAACACAGTCTAAATGGCTCTTTTGCGGCGGCACTCAGTGAAAATGGCGCTTTTGCCTTGGTCAGTGGCTATAACGAACCCGCAGGTTGGTGGGATCTGAATAAAAATGCGCGGCTATATAATTGGCGTCTGTCGCAAAATCAGGATCCCATAGAGTTTGTTGCCATCAGTAAAAACAACAAAAGGGCGGTAACTGCCAGCGCAAAGGATTTTTCCATCTGGAATACCGACACTGGCAAATCTATTGGTTTTTATAAATTACCCACACCCATTCGTGCTATCGCCATTAGTCGTTTGGCTAAGTCCATTTTATTTGGTGCCGTCGATGGGCGTGTAATCTTTTTATCCATGGTAACCGGCCGTCGTTTGATCTTTTTAGGTCACCGGCTGCATGCGCAAAGTGTGTTTAAAGATCCCAACCTTGCTGCAGGTTGGATCGGTATCAACAGCCTTGATTTATCTGCTAATGGTAAATATGCCATTAGTGGTGGAGATGATCGTGCAGCCATTGTTTGGGATACGCAGACCGGGCAACAACTTTACCTCTGGCCGCACAAAAATCGTGTACTACTAGTTAAATTCTCCCCAGACGGTAAGCTGGCTTTTAGCGCATCCAGCCAGGCAGAAGCCTATATATGGAGTTTAGCCAGCGGAAAAATTGTTAGCAAACTACAATTAAAATCCAGAGAGTGGGTTATTAGTGCTGCGCGTTTTTCAGGTGATGGAAAACTGCTTGCAACCGGTTCTCCGGGACGAGATCTCAAAGTGTGGAACGTCACCGATGGCTCATTAATAGAAGCGTTTAAAGTAAAAAAACGCTTCTCTAACAAAGCCAGTGGTGCCGTAGTGCTGGATGTCTCCTTTGCTGCAGATGGCAGCCTTATCTCCGAAGCTTCCAGTGGCTATGGTGAAAAATGGCCTCTCAAACCGGAAAAAAACTTTTAATTGCAATTTTCAGCTGACATTCAGTGCAAATTCATTACAATAAGCTAGTTAATCTTTTCCAACTTTCAAAACAAGGATACTTATCATGAATTCTAAATGGTTGTTTTTGCTCATCGGTCTGTTTATGTCAACCACCTTACTGGCTCAAACCGATCCCTTTGCTGAGCCCATGCCGCTATATATTGTAGGCACCCACTACAATGTTGAGTTTCCTGAGTCTAAGGTCGACAAACCGATTATTATGGAGTTTTTCTCCTTTGGTTGTCCCCACTGTTTTAATGCCGAAGGACAGCTTAATCGCTGGCTCAAAACAAAGCCCCAAAATGTTACTTTTGTTAAGATCCCAGTTTCTTTTGGTCGACCACAATGGACCTTGTTTGCTCGTGCATACTATATTGGCAAAGCTTTGAAAATTAATGAAAAAATCATTCCTGATTTCTTCGCTTTAATTCATGTTAAAAAACAACCTCCTGCAAACATTTCGGATCTCAAGCAGTTTTTTCTCTCTGAAGGCGTAAGCGCAGAAGATTTTGATAAAACTGTAAAAAGTTTTTATGTCGAAAACTCTATTCGCCAGGCAGATCAAGTTGCTCGAAAATTCAAGGTAACGGGTGTGCCAGACTTCCTAATTAATGAAAAATATCGTCTCGTGCGTTCAGGAATAAAGTCTGAAACTGACTTCCAGGCATTATTAAACGGTCTCGCACTCAAAGATTTTAAATAACTTCCTTTAATCATCGACCGTGGTTTTTATAACGACAGACCGAAAATGTTTGTCGTTATGACTACTTTTTAGCTTTTTTGCCCATAAGCATCTCACTATTCCACACTTTTTTTATATAAAACAACATGTTATTTCTTGGCTCATTGTTTGCAACCTAACTTGTTTTAACTGTCTGGAGTGATTATGTTGGAATTTATTATTGGTATTATTGTCGGTGCTACCTTCGCAGATTTCTGGAGATATCTTTATTCAATAATGAGAAAAGGTTTCGATTCCTGGATGGAATCTAAAAAACATCTCAAATCAAAGCCGGAATAACAAGCGTTTCTTTTTAATTTTGCTAAAATACAAGGATGTTTACTTTAATCAATCTCAGCCTGCAAAGAGGCGGCAAAACTTTACTCGAAAATGTAAATTTTCGGGTCAACCCAGGTAATCGCGTCGGCTTATTGGGGAACAACGGCTCAGGAAAAACTACCCTGTTAAAACTGTTGTTAGGTCAACTGGATGCTGACACTGGGGAAGTATTGCTCCCATCTAATACTCGCGTTGCAACTGCGGAACAGGAATTTATTGGCCAAAACCGTAAAGCAATTGACTTTGTTTTAGACGGTCACCAGCCTTTACGAGATTTGGAACAACAACTGCGCACAGCTGAAACAAAAAACAATGGCCTAGAAATTGCTGAAATCCACCACAAACTAGACGCTATCTCTGCCTATAATGCAAAGTTTGAAGCCGCTAAATTGCTTTCTGGTTTAGGTTTTTCAGAAACACAGCAACAAAAAAGTATTTTGAGTTTTTCTGGTGGTTGGCAAATGCGTTTAAATTTAGCAAAAGCTTTGATGTGCCCATCTGATCTGTTATTACTCGATGAACCCACTAACCACCTCGATTTGGATGCAGTCTTTTGGCTTGAGGACTGGATTAAAAAATACTCTGGAACCTTGCTGCTAGTCTCTCACGATGTGATCTTTCTGGATGCCGTTGTTACCCATATCGCTCATCTTGAGGACCTTGATCTGACATTATATAGTGGCAACTACTCTGCATTCACCGTGCAACGTGCCGCTAAAATTTCCTTACAAGCCTCGCTTGCTCAGAAACAACAAAGGAAACGCGATCACCTCGAATCCTTTGTCAAACGATTTAAAGCAAAAGCCAGTAAAGCCAAACAAGCACAGAGTCGCATTAAAATGCTTGAAAAGCTTAAAAGAATTTCATTTGTACAAGTTAATAACACGGTCTCCTTCAACTTTAAAAATCCAAAACATCTTCCCAGACCTATGATGTATTGGAAAAATGTCTCTGCAGGTTATTCATCCATCATTTTAAATGAAGTTGATTTTTCTTTGTCTCCTGGCAGTCGCATCGGTCTCATCGGTAGAAATGGTGCAGGTAAATCTACCTTTATTAAAGCCATAGCAAATGTCTTACCTCTGGTAGAAGGCGAAATCTATCGCGCCGACAATCTTCTTATAGGTTATTTTTCTCAGCATCAGATCGAAACAATAAATTTACAGGAAAGTGCTTTATGGCATCTCAGAAAAATTGCTCCTGCGACGCGAGACCAGGAACTTAAAAACTTTTTGGCTGGTTTTGGATTTAAAGGCGATCGCGTTGAACAAATAATTGCCCCTTTTTCTGGTGGCGAAAAATCACGACTGGCGCTGGCACTAATTATCTGGACGGCTCCTAATCTGCTATTATTGGACGAACCCACCAACCATCTCGATCTTGATTCTCGCGCCGCTTTGATTGAGGCGCTACAAGAATTTACCGGTTCCATTATTCTGGTTTCACACGATCGATTCCTGCTGGAATCCTGTTGTGACAGCTATCTTCTGGTTGATGCTTCATCTGTGAATGAATTTGATGGCAATCTTAATGATTATAAAACCTGGTTATTTGAAAACAATAAATTCAATACCCCTAAAAAACTCAGCATAAAAAAAACACGCAAAGATTTCAAATACCAACAGGCCATAAATAG
>CAZKUH010000078.1:0-8096 GCA_964555895.1 uncultured Enterobacterales bacterium | reverse complement strand
CCAGTTGGATAAATCCCAGTACGATGCCTGACCGAGCTGGGGACAATGGCCACAGCTTTGTTCATAGCGGTCACACGTTCCTGAATAATGACACCCGCCTGTAAATGCCCATGTATCATACAGCGTCCACACGACAGGTTTACCACAGTTCAGAATTCTGGCAATTGCATTGATCCCAAGAAACCCCGGCACCCAGGAAAGTGAAATAATATCGGCCTCCTGAACCTTCGGATGGAAAATCATGTTGCTTCCGCCAGCCAGCCCCAACGACCACATCTCAAAAGGACGATATATTTTAATAATAATTGTACTGTCAATATAAGGTATCATTTTTTGATACATAGCTTGCAGCCCCGTAACAAGCGCCTCAATAATAGAAGGGTTGCCGGATCTTTTATATTTAACGAAAAGGGAGCTATCTATGCCTAGCTCAAGTAATGAGTTATGCAGGGTAGCACTTGCTTTGCCAGCCCCTCCGCCGGCATCCATTGTGTTAAAATGGACCACCTTCAAAACGGCATCACCACGAATTCGGTTACAGCATATCCCAATGGTTTCATGTGTGGTGAATGTCCAGAGAACAGGCATGGCCGCTTTTCAACCACACAAAATAATCATGGATGCCCTGCTCCAGAGAGACCTCCGGGTGCCAGCCAAAAGCTTTTTCGGCCTTGCTGATGTCAAGAACAACCTCTTTAACATCAAAAGGCCGATCACTGACATGCTCAATCTGAAGAGAAATATCTGTCACAGTGGAGATCAGCGCTATGATCTCTGCAATCGAACGGCCACGGCCACTTCCAGCATTAAATACGCCAACCTTGTCGCCTTCAGCAGCCAAAACACAAAGCCTTGCCAGATCGCGCACATCAAGGAAATCTCTGACAACACTCCCATCGCCCCATACCTGAATGGAGCGCCCGTCCAATACAGCAGACAAGAATGATGCAATGACCCCCTGAATGCCCAGATGGCCCTGCCTTGGCCCATACGGATTGGCCGGGCGAATAATTACCGGTTCCAACCCGTAGAGATGCTGATACATCCAAAGATAATTCTCGATGGCAACCTTAACCACCCCATAAGAACAAAGGGGACGTAAAGCATGCTCCTCGGGGATGGGCAATGATTCAGGCATGCCGTAAACAGTGCCGCCAGAGGACAGATACACAATCCTGGAAACATCACGCTTCACCATCGCATCCAGCAGACCAAGCGTACCGATCAGGTTTTCACGCACATCAGCCTGAGGGTCCTTGTTCGATGTGGCAGGAACCATCGTGCTGATACAGTGGTAAACTATATCCATGCCAGCAAGTGCCTTTTCCAGTTCAGATTGGACCGAAAAGCTGGACGGGCGATAATCTACACCGTCCAGCGGCGGACGAAATCGTTCAGGAGCCCGGTCCACAACTCTTACCTGATGCCCGGCATTGAGAAGTGAATCCACAATGTGCGAACCGATAAACCCGCAACCGCCCAGCACCAGTGCTTTCATCAATCCTCCTGCTTTTTGGCCAGAATAATGTTATCAAGATACAAATCAGGATTACGTGGAAGAATCCAGTGAAGCAATTCCCCCAATATATTCCATGGCGCCATAAGTAATATGGTCAGCAACAGGTTCAATCGGGCAGAGCTTGTCACTGTTTTTTTGAAAATATATGCATTCAGCAACTGAAAAATAACACGGATATCATCCATGGACTTTCTCTGCTCCAAAACCATGAAGCCATGCTGCTCAAGCAGGGCACGAATACCAAAGGAGGAATAACGGGCAAAATCATGCGGCTGCTCATGCTCATCCCAGACAAACGGAACGGTCATTAGCAGGAGGCCTCCAGGCATCAGAACGCGAAAAGATTCATCCAGAAATTCATCGGGATTGAAGACGTGCTCAAAGACCTGATTGGTGACCAGTGAATCAAAAAAAACATCCTCAAACGGAAAGTGATGACCGTCATAATAATATTCTGCACTTTTCGCCTTACGGTTCACATCCGAATCAATTTCAAGACCAATGTATTCGGACGAAGCAAACAACTTTTCATAAGGTTTGTTACTACATCCTACATCCAGTGTTTTTCCTGTTATTTTCTTCCCTAAATCTTGAATATGAAGAACCAACCCTTTCCGCGCAAAATAAAAGGGGTTGATGAATAAGCCAAGAAAGCTTGGGGAGAACATCTCTCTAGCCATGACTGCTCTCAGAGTTGGCATCAATCTTCTCACGCGAGCAGCCCGACACATATCAACATTCCAGAATTGAACATCAATGAATCGCCCTATTCATCAATCTCTTGCTATTATTTATCAACCTTGAGTAGAAAGGGTATGAAAGAATTTTTTGCAAGCTCATCACAATTGGCTCAACAAAATAAAAACCTTTGCCATTTTTAATGAACTCCCTCACTTAGAATATCCACTATACGTTCTGCCGCCTTACCATCCCACTTGGGAGGAATCTGCCCCTTAGGGTGGTCACCGCACAACACTTTCTCCACAGCATCTTTGATTCTTACAGGATCATTGCCAACCAATATATTCGTTCCCATTTCGCATGTAATAGGACGCTCTGTATTATTTCTCAGCGTTAGACAAGGGACTCCAAGCGCTGTGGTCTCTTCCTGCAAGCCACCACTATCCGTCATCACTAGAACCGCATCTTTCCACAAATATAGAGACTCCTGGAAGCTCAGTGGCTGTAGATAATGGATATTGTCCGAGAGTTGGAGGCCGAAATCCTTTAGCGTTTTTTGGGTTCGTGGATGAACGGGAAATACTATTGGTGTGCGTTCCGCGATGTGGTCCAGTGCATCTGCAATACCTGTCAGAGTTTCCTTATCATCCACATTGGAAGGCCTGTGAAGTGTCAGGAAAATATATTCACCCAATCCAGCTTTCAACTCCCTGTATTTCGATTTGTTCGCCTGTCGCTCAAGTTTACGCATTTGGTGCAAGAGATTGTCGATCATCACATGGCCAACAAAATGAATTTGATCTTCAGTCTTGCCCTCGTGCAAAAGATGATCCATGCCGCTTTGCTCAGTTACGAAAAAGAGATCACTAATCGCATCCGTCACCATTCGATTAATCTCTTCGGGCATATTCATGTCAAAACTGCGCAGGCCTGCTTCAACATGTGCTACCTGAATGCTCAACTTTTTTGCCACGATACTGCATGCCAAAGTGGAATTCACATCCCCTACTACAACCACCAGATCAGGAGTATTTCTTATACACACGTCTTCAAATGCGCACATCACCTTCGCTGTTTGCTCCGCATGACTTCCGGAGCCAACATCAAGAAAAAAGTCGGGTTCAGGCAACCCGAGATCATCAAAGAACGACTGAGACATTTCGTAATCATAATGCTGCCCTGTATGCACCAGTTTCCAGTCAAAGTTACCTTTCGCCTGCATGGCCCGGATGAGTGGAGCAATCTTCATAAAATTGGGGCGCGCTCCGGCTATTAAAAGAACCTTCATAATATTAATCCCTATTGGTTATAATTTCCCAGAAAGGTCACTGTAACCGTTTCTGATGTACATAATGAAAGGCACCCATGTAGCCATTTATTACTGTGTGGATATTTACATCATTACGAATAATTTCCTCAGACTTGTCACCCATCTTCGGCAACTGTTCTTCATGCTCAAAAAACCAGATTATCTTATCGCACAAATCGTCTTCATCACCATCCTGGAAATATCTCCCGTTAATACCCTCTCGAACAAGCACTTTTTCCGTACCGTCGCCGACTGAACAAAGCACAGGAAGTCCAAAGCACATAGCATCATTAATGGAAAGACCACCCATGCCAGCAAGCACATACAGGGACGAAGCCATGAAATATTGCCCGAGTTGCTGCGGATCATATACTCCACCTGTAAAAATAACTGATGCGCCTGTATTGAGCTCTTCAGCAAGTTTTTTCAATGTAGTTTCTTGGGGGCCGGTACCAATCACCAAGAGTTCCGCCATTGGAAAACGCTCTCGTACACGGGCAAAAGCATGCAGGAGCATATCGACACGCTTCCACTCCACTAAACGCCCAACATGCAATAACCGGTAAGGGTTTGGTGACAGAATTGGTGGTTCCCCGGTTAGTGATTCCTTAACCTTAAACAATATATCAGTATCAGGTGAATTGCGCGTTATAAATATCTGCTCTCGGTCAATTCCATAACTGGCCAAGACATCATATGCCTCTACATAGTTCACATGGGCGTCGGGAAGGTTGTATGCCCTTTTGTTAATGTATAGTAAAAGTCTCCTGGCCAATCGTGCCAACCCCGTCCTGCGTAATAAGCTATTAATGGTAGCAGGCAACGAGTTGAAATTTGAGGACTCTACTTTGAGTTTTTGTAATGCCTCCGGATACATTGGAAGCCGGAAAGGAATCCATTTAAGAATCAGCCCAGCCTGAATCGATTTCATTGCCATAATAACAGGTAAATCGAACAGGAAAGCGCGAAGATGTGCCTCTGAAACAATCACTATATCCGGCCTTTCATCCAATAATGCCTGGGCAAGTCCCTTAAAACCACTGTATAAAAGTTTCGTCACTTCCTCCAGTTCTATCACATTGAAGTTTATTCCATCTCGAGTTTGCTTTACTCCTTCGCCGATATAAGCACTCACTTTCACAGGTACGACAACAACCAGTTCGACCTCGGGTTGTGAGTTCAGTTTAGAAAGAACAAAATTATAATAGTGTGTTAACCCATTTGAGAGAAATACAATCTTCATTCTACCCTACTATATTACTCAGGCTTTTTAAAAGTCATGCAACATAGTTGATGCCGATCGGACCTGTTCACTTTTACGGGTCGATCAAGCAACTCTCCACAGGTCCAAAACTCCCCATCAAAATACTGCCAGTATTCCTGATCCACCATTCCAAAAGGGCTATCCGACAACCATTCTTCCACCTCATCGCGAGAAAATGACTGCGTGACAAAAGAAAAGTTCTCGCGCACCGATGATTCTGGCAACGCATAAACATTCGCAACATACTCCCTATCGTTATAAGGGCATGTAAGTATCAAGTGTCCACCGGGATTAAGCAGTCGATACATACTCTTCATCGCTTCCTGATGGTCCTGAATATGCTCCAGAACACTGATACATGTAATCAAGTCAAATGTTTCAGTAAGTTGCGTATTCTTAATATCATCATTAATAACGTGATAGTGACGATTCACCATTCCGGTCGGCCAGTAATCTTTGATATTATCCGTAGCAGTAACAACCATGCCACAGTTTCGCATCATATGTGGTAGCGCTGTAGTGCCAGTCCCCACATCCAGTACTTTTTCCGGCCAGTACTCAACGATTTTGTGGAAGAGGAAAGAGAACTCAATAGGACGCTCATTAAGATGAATAAATGTCTGATTTTTATATTCTCGAGCACAAATCAAACGAGGATAAGCCATACCAATAAGGTTAATGAATGATTTAAACAACTTGAGTATTTTCATGCTGGAATCACCAATTTTTTTTCATAGTTAATTTTCATAAGCAAAGCATCTGCAAAAAATTTTGTGGCCCAATTAGGGTATGCGTTTGAGAGATAACCACGATACATAGGATAGCTGCCTGCAATTGCGCCTTTAACAGGAGCAAAAGAGGATTGAACTAATTGCGTTCTCTTAGTAGCTGAAAGAACCTCATCAGCAGTTTCTCGATATAATTCATTATTCTCAAAATGAGAGAGCCGATAAAGAAAACATGCAAGTTGAGAATTCCCTGTAAGGCAAGAGTCTCCAGTATTTCCTTTCCAGTTTTTATCAAACGCTGTAGGAACCATCCCATCAATACAAGCAACAGGTTGTTGCTGCAACGCATGACACAATGCGTCTGCACTTTTGATTACACTTGCCATAATATCAAGTTCTCTTACGCCCTCATCTCCCACCAAATGGCACTCTAAAAGCCCGCGTAAGGTATAGATAATAACATGCATGATAGGCAAAGCATCATTAAACCCACACTCATTAAACCATCCAGTCTCTGTTTGTTGCGCCAAAACCCACCGAAGGTTCCTTATGGCAGCATCACGATACAATACTATCCCGGACAACTGAAAAAGACGTAGCAAAGCCCAGTCAACACGAGAATGGTATGTTCTAGCCCCACAATAAGTATCGCGTTTCCAGGTTCCGTCTTCTTCTTGTTCATTGAGCAAATAATCACCTGCACGTGTAGCGGCCTTCAAATATCTCTCGTCCCCCGTACGTTCAAACAAAACACACCAACCAAGGATTACCTGACCTGTGTTAAAAACACGCGTCTGTTTAAGAGCCGTACTAGAAAACACTCCCCCATTGGGTGCCTGAATATCAATCTCCCAATCACCAATCGCAACAGCTCTTTCCATATAGCTCTTGTCCCCACAATAGTCAGCGTAAGCAAGATAAGTTACTAGTATGTATCCGCTTGTTTCCGGATATGACACTCCCCAACCAGAACTCAAGGAAAAAAGGCTTGGCACGCCAGAATCATTTGAAACGTCTTGCGCATAATCAAGCCATTCAACGGCGGCTCTCAGATGTTTCTCATCTCCTTGCTCAGAAAACAGTTTCCCTGTCATATAATTCACCAAAATTCGTAACTGCTCAGTTCCAAAACCAAAGCGCTTAAGGAAAAACAAACCCATTCTAATTTGATAGCAATATGGTATTTTACCGAAAACGCTCATTTAACAGCCTCAAGAAAAAACATTTGTTCGGGTCGATTATCAATCAATTCGATATGTTCCAGATTACTTTCAAGATAAGCCTTTTTATCAATTATGGAAAAACCGGCGTTCTTAAATAAATCAGCAAGAGATTCATAATCGTAAAAGTATTTACAAGAAATACCCTTAATTTCATAGCCATAAAACCAAGCCGCGAACTTTTCTCCCAAGGTTCTCCCCTCAAAACGCTCTTGCCCATTGGGTAACTTCTGAAAGAAAAAGGTTATATCTTTCTCAACGTAGCGTTTGGCGATATTTTCAAGATCTTGAGTGGCAAAACGTGTAATTCCGCCAGGTTTCAACACCCTGTATACTTCATTGATAATCTCTTGAGCTCTGGAACGGGTAAAATAATTGATAGCCGAAATGCACGCTACAGCCTCCAGTGAATTAGAATCAAATGGCAGATCATGCCGATTAAGGTCAATTATAAGGTCAGCCCCCCTATTGAAATCAACACCAAGGTAACCGGGAACCTTCTGAATCCCACAGCATAAATTGACTTTCCGAACATCTTCTCGATCAAGGCGAGCAATAGAAGCCCTTTCTTCAAACAAATAAATCAGATTTTTTGCTAGCTGTTTTATCATGATTCGCCTTGTTGATTATATAAGGTTTGATATTCAGGAGAGGACTTTAGAAGCTCTTCATGGGTTCCACTCGCAATAATTGCCCCGTTATCTAGCAGATGAATAGCAGTGCAATTTTCAACAGTTGATAATCGGTGAGCAACAATGATCAATGTCTTATTACCAGATAACCGGTTAATTTCTTTCATCAACTCACGCTCAGTTACCGTATCTAAGGCGCTGGTTGCCTCATCAAAAATCAGGATCTCCGGATCACGATAAAGAGCACGGGCTATCCCTATGCGCTGCTTTTGCCCGCCAGATACACGCACACCACTTTCTCCAAGAAGCGTTTCCAGACCATCTGCTTGGTTTGAAACAAATTGATCAAGGCATGCTACCGAGATTACATGGTTCATTTTCTCCTTATCATAATTTTCATTAAAAGAAATATTAAATGCTATTGATTCGTCAATAAGACTTACACTCTGTGGCACATATCCAACCAAGTTCCTTAAAGCATCCGTCTTGAATGGGTCAAAACTGGTTCCATCCAGATAAAACCTGCCTGCATCTGCTTCTCTCAGGCCTACCAGCACATCAAGCAACGTGCTTTTCCCAGCACCCGAAGAACCAACAAAAGCGTACGAACAACCCTTGTTCATTTCAATCGAAATGGAATCGATAACCTTTTTATCACCATAAGAAAAAGCCAGGTCATTAACCATAATTGACTTCTCAAAAGGCAATTCCAAATGTTCTATATTTTGATGATTGATATCAAT
>CAZKUH010000077.1:0-8193 GCA_964555895.1 uncultured Enterobacterales bacterium | reverse complement strand
CTAAAACCATTTTAATTCCCACTGAAACCGGTATTTTCAGGTGGTACGGGTATATGTACTATTAGATGAAAAAGATTCTGCATTTAAGTTACTGAATGAGGCCGTTGATTATCGCTCAAACTGCCTAGTATTTGTACGAAATGATCCCCGTCTAGTGCCTTTGAAAAATGATCCTCGTTTTTTATCACTGTTAATGCGAGTCGGTGTAAACGATGAATCTATCCGCCATTATCCTCACTAACATCATTTAAATTATCCGTAAGTATAAGGGTGCATATCTGATTAAACTTGCGTAAAATGCTTTTACATTCAGCACAGCCCTATTCATTACTGGACAAAACGGTTGAAAATTCTAGGTATTGAAACTTCTTGTGATGAAACCGGCGTTGCTATTTTCGATAGCCAACAAGGTATCATTGCAGATACGCTTTATTCACAGATCAAGCTGCATAATGAATATGGCGGGGTGGTACCTGAATTAGCGTCACGAGATCATGTGCGTAAGCTACTACCGTTGGTCAAAAAAGTGATGGCAAATGCCAAAGTTTCACCTGAAGATATCGATGCTATTGCCTACACAGCTGGCCCAGGTTTGCTTGGCGCGGTGTTGGTAGGTGCTTCTTTTGCGCGATCGTTAGCTTATGGCTGGGATATTGCTGCCATCGCAGTTCATCATATGGAAGGACATTTGCTCGCGCCAATGCTAGAACAACAAGGTCCGGAGTTCCCGTTTGTGGCGTTATTGGTTTCGGGTGGACACACACAAATATATCAAGTTACAGGTTTTAGCCAATACAGTTTACTGGGGGAGTCTCTGGATGATGCCGCGGGGGAGGCTTTTGATAAAACTGCAAAATTATTAGGCCTGGATTATCCTGGTGGCCCGCTGTTATCAGCTTTAGCACAAAAAGGCACGCCAGGTAAATTCAAATTCCCTCGACCCATGACCGATAGACCCGGGCTTGATTTAAGTTTTAGCGGCTTAAAAACTTTTGCGGCTAATACTATTTCCGCCAGTGATGGTTCTGCACAAACAAAAGCCGATATTGCACTAGCCTTTGAAGAAGCCGTAGTAGCAACCTTGATTATCAAATGTAAACGTGCCCTAAAACAGACCAAATTGACAAAACTGGTTGTTGCCGGCGGAGTGAGTGCGAACGAACATTTACGTAAGACAATGGCCGAGGAAATGGATAAATTAAGTATAACCGTTTATTATCCCAGGCAATCCTATTGCACAGATAATGGCGCCATGATCGCTTATGCCGGCTATCGAAGGTTTTTAGCAGGTCAATTTGAACCACTAACGATTAAAGCAAAAGCGCGTTGGCCACTGGCGACATTATCGTTGCTATAAGATAATCTTAAAACAACAGGAAGAACTATGGACATTGTTTATATACGAGATTTAAAAATTGATACCGTCATTGGTATTTTTGCCTGGGAAAGACAAATTCGCCAAACCATATCGTTAGACATAGAAATGGCTAGCGATAATAAAAAAGCGGCTGCTACCGACCAAATTGTGGATGCACTGGACTATAAAGCAGTTGCTAAACGAATCATAAGTTTTGTTGAAGATAGTAATTTCCAATTGGTTGAAACGCTCTCAGAGAAGATATGTGAAATTGTTTTGAATGAATTTAATGTTCCCTGGGTGAAGCTCAGGCTAAGCAAGCCTGGTGCTATCCGGGGAGCAAAAGATGTTGGTATAATCATTGAGCGAGGAAATAAAACTCATGGCTAAAATTTTTGTTGGGATCGGCAGTAATATTGAAGCAGAAAAGCATGTCCAAATTGCCATCAACACTTTGAAAATGGATTTTCCTGATTGTCAGTTTTCTAAAATATATGAAAGTGAAGCTGTTGGCTTTAAAGGTAATAATTTTTTAAATTTAGTGGTGAAATTTTCTGCTGATTATGCGATACCGGAGATTGTCAAAATCCTTAATGTTATTGAGCAGCAAACCGGACGAAAACGTACCGCACCCAGATTCAGTTCACGTTCATTAGATTTGGATCTGTTAATGTATGAAGACGTGATTTGTGGTGTCCCAGTGGTTTTACCAAGGGAAGAGATTACAGAAAATGCCTTTGTATTATTACCGCTATCAGAATTAGCACCCGATCTCATCCATCCTGTTTATAATAAATCCATGAAACAATTGTGGCAAGAATTCAATCAAAAAAGTCAAAAGCTCTGGCCAGTTGATCACAACCCACAAGCATCATAATACTTTTGCTAAAAGATTTTCAAAATAGTGTTTGCCAACAGCTAAGACTGTTGGCAACGGTTGACCTGACTTCAAAAGCGCCCACCGTCAACTCTAATGATATTTCCAGTCAGATATTGAGCTTCAGAGGCAAGAAAGACCACTAGGTTAGAAACATCACTTGCAGCACCTTGTTTTTTCATGGCAGTTTTTTGAATAATTTGCTGTTGTTTTTCCAGAGAAATTTCGGCCTCGTGTTCAGGCCATAGAATTGCCCCCGGTGCAATACCATTAACCTTTATGTCCGGCGCGAGTTCTTTTGCCAAGGATTTTGTCATCATGACTAAACCTGCTTTTGCCATAGAATAGATACTGTGGTTTTTTAATGGATCAAGTCCATGGATATCAATGATATTGATGATCTTGCCTTTTGTATTTTGCAGATAAGGTATACATTGCAGCGAAAGGTAGTATGGCGCTTTTAGATTAGTGCCCATCAACTCATCCCAGCCATCAATTGAAGGCATTGGTGAAATAGTCGGCTTATCCATTGTAGATTCGTCTGACGCCGACGTCCTTAAAAGTGGGCAAATTGGCGTCGGAAAGAATGAAGAAGCATTATTAATTAATAGATCCAGCCGTCCCCAGTGTCGGATAATGGTTTTTAGCCATATTGCAAAAATTGTCATATCCAGCAGGTTGCCCTGAATAGTCATGGCTGAATCCTCACG
The DNA here is from genome assembly GCA_964555895.1 of uncultured Enterobacterales bacterium. Taxonomy (GTDB): domain Bacteria; phylum Pseudomonadota; class Gammaproteobacteria; order Enterobacterales; genus DRNA01. Next base: position 5,249 of record CAZKUH010000077.1, on the reverse strand, counting down.
CTGTTTATTCAACCGTTGCACTAATGCTTCTGCATCACTTTTTGAGTGCTGAAAATGAATCACAACATTGTACCCTTCAGCGTGTAAGTCACGACAGATCTGCGCGCCTATCCTTTTTGATGCGCCCGTTATCAGGGCAACTTTTTCGGGTGCAACTTTGTTATTAGCTAAATGCATCAGTATTGTTATTATTTATCCCAAGTTGAGGTTATTTAATGAAAAAACTTGTGCTTAAAGCGCAGAGTATTCAGAATACGTTATTCTGTGATTGATGACAATTTTATCGATTCAATCACTTCATTAATAATCCATCGACATTGTATTTGCAGAAACAAAATACTCAACCATTGATCATATTATGACATACGCATCCCAAATAGAGTTGCAATTAAATAAATTAGGTCGCGTTCCCGTGCCAACAAAAGAGGCGATTGAACACAGTGAGAAATTACATTTACACCTCGCTAAACTCGCTGCCAAAAATAATAATATATTGGACTTCCAGCAATTTATGGCGCAGCTATTATATGCGCCAGGATTAGGTTATTACTCAGCAGGGGCCGAAAAAATTGGTGCTTGTGGAGATTTCATCACCGCACCTGAAATTTCCTCCTTATTTTCTGAAGCACTGGCAGCACAAATTGCGCAAGTGTTATTTCTGTGTGCAGAATCCAAAAATAACAACTGTTTAGCGGCAGATATTCTGGAGTTTGGTGCTGGCCGAGGAATTATGGCAATCGATATTTTACTTCGTCTTGAAGAAATTAACTGCCTGCCGCAACATTATTTTATTCTCGAAGTCTCAGCGGCTTTAAAACAAAGACAGCAACAAACAATCCGTAAAGCCCTGCCCCATTTAGTTGATCGGATAAAATGGATTTCAAAATTACCCGAGCAGGGCTTCAATGGCGTGATGATTGCCAATGAAGTCGTCGATGCCATGGCGGTGACGGTGTTCAAAAAAGTAAAAGGGCAGTTTTTGAAAAAAAATGTCACTTTTATAGAGCAACAATGGCAATGGCATCTCAGTGAAAATGTGGATGAACAAATTCAACTCTGGGGTGAGCAGCTTGAACAAAGACTCGGGACTCCCTTGCCAGAAGGTTACGAATCCGAAGTAAACACCATGCAATCACCCTGGCTGGAATCGCTGGCAAAAAATTTGCGCCAGGGGATGATTTTATTACTGGATTACGGCTTCTGCGAAGCGGAATATTATCATGAGCAAAGACCCGGTACATTAATGTGTCACTATCGACATTTTGCTCATAGCGATCCCTTGGTTTTATTGGGCTTACAAGACGTTACAGCACATGTGGATTTTACTGCCTTGGCAGAAACAGCCTATGCGCAAAAATTACAGGTCGCCGGTTATACAGATCAGGGTACTTTTCTGACCAACTGTGGTATCTTGCAGCGCATGGAAACCTTAGCGGGGATTGATGATGCAAAAATTGCACGTTATTCCCAACAGATTAAATTGTTAATTTTACCCTCAGAAATGGGCGAACTTTTTAAAGCGATTGCCTTTTGCAAAAATTTGCCTCCTGTTGAATTACTAGGTTTTTCTCAAGGTGATAGACGCTCCAGATTGTAACTTTATACCCATAACTTAAGGAATTTCTGTAACATGACATTCATCCATGCCTTAATATTGGCGCTGATTCAAGGACTCACCGAGTTTCTTCCTATTTCAAGTTCAGCGCATTTAATTTTACCTTCTGAAATTTTGGGTTGGCCCGATCAAGGATTAGCTTTTGACGTTGCCGTACACATTGGAACGCTACTGGCGGTGATGATGTATTTCCGCGCTGAACTCGCCAGTATGAGTGGCGCCTGGTTTCGACATGTTTTAAAACAACAACCATCCAAAGATGCCCGTCTCGCTTGGGCGATATTATGGGGGACGGTGCCCGTCGGTATTTTCGGCCTGATTTTTAACAGTTTTATTGAAGAAAATCTGCGTTCGACTCTAGTCATAGCCATTACCACTTTGGTTTTTGGTTTACTCATGTGGCTGGCTGACGCTTTCGCCAATAAAAATCAACGCTCAGAACATCAATTGACTACCAAAGATATTGTCGTCATAGGTCTTGCTCAAGCTATTGCCTTGATTCCAGGTACATCCCGCTCCGGTATTACCATTACCGCCGGATTAATGATGGGGTTAACACGGGCTGGCGCAGCCAGATTCTCATTCCTGTTATCCATACCAGTGATTATATTGGCGGGTGGTTTAAAAATACTGGAGCTATTGGAACAAGTTGCGCCAGTCGCTTGGGGTTTCATTGCTTTAGGCGTGTTAGTTTCAGCCATAAGTGCTTATTTGACTATCCATTTGTTCCTCAAGTTGCTCGACCGCATAGGTCTTGTTCCTTTTGTCATTTACCGACTTGCACTTGCCGCAGTTTTATTCTGGATGATAGCTTGAGTTCATCGGAATAACGCCATCTTTTTGTACTCATGCAAATTAATGTTGTTTTATTTCCTTAAACCTAAATTCATCAGTTGAACGTGCGGGTCAATGGTTTACTTTATTAAAATAACAAAGTTGTTCAAATGCGCCGCAGTCCACCAAACAGGTGAACTATGCTACCGTATATACCCGTGCCAACTGATGATTTTAACTTACAAGTCTACTGTTACACGCCCTGGTTGAGAAACAATCACAACGTGTAACATAGCAGTCAGACAAATTAATTATGCCTGAAAAGTATCATTTCATCCTCTGCGTTTTGCTTTTTTAATCGCTTTCTTCTCAGCAAGCTTGGCAGCTCGAATCGCCTTTGTTTTAGTCGCAGTTATTTTTTTCAATGCGCTCTTGAAACATCGGTTATAAGGCACGCTCTTTTGCCTTGCACATGTTCTCTTGGCTGTTACTGTCGCTCTTCGCGCAGCCTTTTCTGCCCTAGTGATGGCTTGACGGGCTGCAATTGTAGCCGCTTTTATCGTTTTTTTCGCCCGCAGAGACAGTCTCGAACTTGTTCTGTTTGTTGTAGCGCTACGCCGGGAAAACTGCGCTCTGACCGCCAATTCAGGCGCTTTTTTTGCCGCTTTCATCGCATTAGTGAGCGAGTTAGTGCTGATTCTCACCGGCGCTCTACCTAGGCTGGCTTTGATCTTGACGTCAATACGTTTGGACTTGATAGACGGCAATTTACTCAGGACGCTGGGGGCACCAGCAGAACTTTTTAACTTTTGTTCGGCTGTTCTAATTTTGACACTGGCTGCTTTGAAGCCTGCTTTTAAATTGCGCTGATTCCTGTTCAGGTTCAAAAAAACGTTCTTTCCTTTAGCAAACACTTGAAGCACGGCCGTTTTTTGTTCGATAATAAGTTTACCCGAATCACGATTGATATCAGTATAAAATTGTGGCCGGGTGACTTGTCTTAACATATAAGCCAGATTGGTGGGTAAATTATAAGCACCCACACCAAATGCTTTTTGATAAAGCGCTTTTTGTTGCCGGTTGAGCGAAACCCAGCGGCTCTTGGCTTCACTCATCGCTGCTTTCACCGCGCTCTGGCTTTGTTTATGTACGGTGTTTGCAATTCCGGCGGCATTAACCAACTGCTTGGTAGCCGTAGCCAGTTCTTTCAAAGCATCGACCGTTTTACGGGTTGTTCTCGCTTGCACTGACTTGAGTTTATTGAAACAAGTGACCAGCGTTTTAACATTTTTAGCCGTCTGAAGGGTGACATCTGTAGCTAAATTAGCCACCTTGGGTGCGACCTTTGTCTCTAAATCAGCAATCACTGCGTTGGTGGCATCGACAATAATATTTAGTTGTATCTGAATTTTGCTGATTGATTGTTTCGCCTGCTTTCCAAACGCTGTAGCGACACTGACCAAGGCTTTGCTTGTTGCAATAATTTTTTTGCTGGTGAGGCTCATTTGCTTAGCGAGACTCATAGAACCCGTGACAAATTTTTCAATATTGCGAACGCCCTCTGGAACATCACTGATAAACTTCATTGCCGAACCACAGACAGGCGTTGCAACCGCTGAAGCCATTATGGTTCCAGATGAACCAATTGCCGCACCCGCTACTGAGACAACACAGCCGATTCCCCCAGTCTCAAAACAAGCCGCAACACCACCTACTTCAGTGCTAATTGCGGTAGCCGCACTGCCAGCAGCCGTATAAATAGCCGCTGAACAGCCCGCTGCACTAGCCATAAAAGGACCAATATTGGTCACCACATTCTTGGCAGAGATAACCGTACCTTTAATATCCAGTTTGGAAAATGCATTCAGATCATTTTTCAAGCTAGTCGCTGCCTTTTGCAGTGTATCCAACTTTTTCTGGGCATTAGCACCACTTTTTTTAGCCATCGAAGTTAATTTTCTGACCTCCTTGACAATGGCCGCTGAAGCCGGGATAGTCGGACGGAGTTTGTTTACGGTTTTTGCAATATCCCTCACCGCCGTACCCGCCAAAACAAGATTACGTCCGGTATCTACAAAAAAACTTTTAGCCTGTTTGATCGAACCATTGACACCACATTGACGATCTTGGGAAAATGCTTTTATCTCGTTTACAATGGCTTTGGGATACTTGTTGACCACCCGTTTATAGTCAGCCAAAACGCCGGTATCAATATTGTTTTTTATAAAAGTTTTATAGAATGCCGTTATATCGCGTTTGCTGCTATTCATCATATTGTTACTATTGCTGCCAATTTTATTTTTAGCATCGCTCATAGATTTGATAGAATTGCAGACGGCGTTACCCAAAACTGAGGCATTTTCACCAGCGCCTCCCAGGCAACGATTTATTTCTAACGGCCCAGCTAATTTTATGGGACAGGATGACTTATTGGATGCGGGGCTATCCATGGGTGCTTTACAACTCAATACGCCTGTAGTGGTTGCTGCTGTACTAAAAATTGCCTCAATCACCACTTTAATTCTTGCTGCTGAATACCCTGCGAAGCGCATCCACTGTCGTACAGTGTTTGCGTTGCCTCTAAACACATCTTTTAACATTTGAGCAATCTGTTTGCTTTTGCTAGCCCCGGTAAACCCTCCTAATTTCAACCATTTAGCGACATTCCTAGCGGACGCTGCCGAACCAAGCCCGCTCTTGAGAGCCCTTGCAATCTGATTGGCATTAAAACCAGCACCGGTCATCAACCTAGCTATTTCGCGGCCACCTTTATTAAACATGTTGGTTAACACCAAAACCAATTTAGCCGGATTGTTTTTAAATTGTTTCATGATGTCAGCAATTTTTGGAAACAATGAAC
>CAZKUH010000076.1:0-8299 GCA_964555895.1 uncultured Enterobacterales bacterium | reverse complement strand
AATATGTTGAGTACTTGTTCAGCATCATTGGACGAGGCATCCAACATCAGTGCATGAACAGTTTTAATATCCGAAGACATGCTTGAGGGCATAAGTCAGCGGCTCCTTGTGCTTGAAAATCATTCAGTTTAAAAAATAAGCAGCCACTTAGAAGCTGAGGTTATAACTTATTTTTTTCTCAGGCTAGTATATCTCAGCTTTGACATTAAAAATATCAAAGGTTGAATGAAAATGAAATAAAATGTGTTGTGGATCACAACAAATTATAAGGATAGGGCTTCAACAAGCTGGACTGTTATTTCTGGTGGAGACTAAAAATTTCCAACATCAGGCATGAAAAACTATAAAATTTTCCAAACAGTCGAAAAATCATCCTCCTTAACTTGAAGCTGTTCATCTTTTAAAGAACTTTTTTGTTGTGGATTGAGCTCTACAAAGGTAAAACGTGAATAACTGCGTCCCGCCTGTAACAATTCTTGCAGTTTAAGTTCCAGTTGTTGGTTTTCTATGGTCATCGAAACGACCGAACCAACCTGATAAGGCATGGTGGGTGTGATCAAACTAGCCGGTTGTCCGATATGCGTCAGTGAGGGCAGCAATAAACTCCGATGCGTGGCGAAAGCTTGATTTTTATTCGATCGCAGTGTGGTGTTGACAGATTTTGCATTGGGTGAAATAAGTTGTATGCCGGCACTGAGTCCATTATCTGCAGATCGGTGCAACCAACGAATGATCCCAATATTCCAGCTACAGCCCCCTTCATCGTCAATTTCCATTAAACCAATTATCTCGTCTGTTTGCGTTTGTTTGGGGAGATCACCTTCAAGTTTCAGACAATATCCTCCTGGGCTGATATTTAAAATAGCAGCGGGGAGTAGTCTGTATTCACGCGGCAGAGATTTCGTGGACATGTTGACTGGAACCAAATGATAACGTTTTTGTAACTCTTTACTTTCGTTTACAGAAACTTTCGGGCGATACATCCGGATCCATTTGTCATCATCTTCTTTTTTTAGATCTGAGGATTGTACTGAACTGGGATGCGTTCGCATGGAATCTTCCACACCAAGAACTTCAACATTTTTTAGGCTGCCTTCAAGTTTTGTTAAGGCATCTTCCCCATTTAATGGCACGGGAATACTACCAAGTTGCTGTTCTAGTTCGAGTTCGGCGATTTCATTTAAACCTTTCTCTATGAGTGCATGAGTTGACGCAAGACCGATTGCAACCTGGATCCCTTCATTACAATGGGTTCTGGAAAATGAACGCGTAGCCATATTCCCCAAAGCACTTAAAAGATGACGGATTAGAACGGGTTGATGGTGTTGACTTGAGGGTTCTTTACTGGAAATTAAATTTTGCAGATAAAACATCAGCGGATGAACATCAATGCCCAGATAGTAAGAATCAATATCTGTTGCGACCAGACTGCGATGAAAGGGTGCTGCTTTGGAATTCATATTGACCACATATTCAATTTCATCATTGATGTTTGTCGTGAGACGAATTTTTTTGGCAAACTCAAGATGTTCGAATTGAATGAGCCAAAAATCCGTACTGCGTAATTCATTGGGATGCCCTAGAGACAGTAACAGCGTCGACTTATAAATTGTACGGAGTGTTGTTTTAACCTTTGGTTTTGGTAAAACAACCTCCATTCGGTCCAGTCCATGTTGCTGTGCTAATTGAAAAATAATATGTAGTTCACGCCAAAGCTTTGCTGGCGGAGAAAGGTATAATTGATAGCAGTGACCGATGAGACGAGCTAGGTAATAGGCTGTAAAAAACAAAGCTTCGCCAGTTTCTTTTTTTTGTTTATGTAAATTGTCAGATGAAATAATTTGTTGAAGCACGGATTTATGGGCGTATGCTTCTTCATTGAGAATGGCTCGCGTCAATTCCGCTACTTTTTTCTGTTTACTTTTTAATGAGATCCCCGCTTTTATAAAATGTTTTTCCAGATTTTCTTGCAACCGTTCTGTTTCAGGTTGCAGCGCTTTTAGAAAAGCTAAACGAACATTGGCTGGTAAAATTATTTTATTGGATTCACAAAGCCGAGAATAAAGTTGCTTTGCTGTTTGACCAATATTTGCCCGTGGCAAACCCGACAACCATTTTTGTATTTGTCTAGGCGAGTATCTTTCCAATTCCTGTGGTTGTTCGGATTGTGAGCGAATACTAATTCCCAGTTCGCTCTCAATAATACCTATAGTCAATATTTTCCCCGTGTCTTTCATCGTGGTTTGTAGAGAAGATAATGCTCCAATCAACAAGGCGGTTAATGACTTTAAATAACCTTTATTTAAATATTAGCCAATAAATTGATTTTACACAGTTGTAGCAACATAACTACCCTAAATCAGCTGCTTTGTCTTTAAATATAGAATAAAAGGAGGTATTTTCTGGAAAAGCGGTCATTTTTTTTATATTTAATTGAATATTGCTAGAACTCAATAAGTTTTACTTGAATAATCAGACACTTCTCATTCTGCCTTGAGCTTAAATGAAATTTTCATTTTTTTTAAATTTCATTTAATGATTCGCTGTCACTGTTGTCTTTCACCTTAAAATATTGACACATTGTTCGAGGAACAAATGGCTAGCGAAAATAGCGAAAATAACCATTTTGTACAAAGAACAGCATTATTTGTGCAAAACAACACGACTTGGAAGCTGAGATAATTGATCATAGTCGATTACCAGAGTTAACTTTGAATTTTATAGGGTCGTTGACAACCAGCGGCAGAAGTCAGTTTTCATCTTTTTCACTGAGAAGGCTCCCAAGCATAAACAGTGACTATTTTTTCACTACAAGGTCCAGTTTTTAACTGCATGGTCGAGGGGAAAAAGAGTATGATAGTCTCGCATTACAAAATTTTATCCAACACGGGAAAGTTTCATGGCAAATTTCAGTACAAGTGAGTTTAAAAGTGGGTTAAAGATAATGATGGATGGTGACCCCTGCGCCATTGTTGAAAATGAGTTCGTAAAACCCGGCAAAGGACAGGCATTCAATCGCGTTAAAATCCGAAATTTGATTAACGGCAAGGTGGTCGAGAGAACTTTTAAATCCGGTGAGAGTGTCGAAGCCGCTGATGTCATGGAAGTTGATATGGAATATTTATACACCGATGGCGAGTTTTGGACTTTTATGGATGCAAATACATTTGAACAAATATCGGCAGATGCCAAAGCCGTTGCGGATAATCAAAAATGGTTGGTAGAACAGGACGCTTGCCTTATCACCTTGTGGAATGGCAGCCCGATTTCGGTAACGCCACCGAATCATGTGGTGGTCGAAATTAGCCAAACGGATCCTGGCCTAAAAGGAGATACCTCGAGCGGTGGCACCAAACCTGCTACAGCACATACCGGCGCAGTAATCAATGTCCCGCTATTCGTCGGCATTGGAGAAAAAGTGAAGGTTGATACTCGGACCGGAGATTACGTTTCCAGAGTTAAGGATTAATTTTGTGGCTGATGGCGGTCCAGATTGGCAGCCCACTGCCCAGATTGAAACCCTTAAAAAAAGAGCTGAGATTTTAAAAATAATACGTGGTTTTTTTGAGACAAGGAATATTACAGAAGTTGAAACCCCGATTTTGTCAGCATATGGCATCACAGATCCCGAAATAGAATCTATCACTGCAAGTTATCATCGTGCCGGCAAGATACAGGATGTATTTTTACAAACATCACCTGAATTCGCTATGAAAAGATTACTTGCTGCAGGAATAGGTGATTGTTATCAAATGAGCCGAGTATTCAGAAACGATGAAATTGGACGCTACCATAACCCGGAATTCAGCTTGCTGGAATGGTATCGGGTTGGTTTCGATGATAAAAAATTAATGCAAGAAATTGATCTTTTCCTGCAAGAAGTTTTCCAATCCAAAGCAGCTGACTATATCGACTATAAATCCTTGTTTTTAAAATATTTACAATTAGACCCGTTGAATTGCAGTTTTGAGGAGGTTGAAAAATGCGCCTTTGCTAAGACTTCTCTGGCATCTGTACTAGATTCAAAAGCGGCTTATTTACAACTCTTGTTCTGTGAAAAAATTGAACCTGAAATCGGCACAGAGACGCCTTGTTTTGTCACAGATTTCCCTGCCGCTCAAGCATCGTTAGCCCGAATAAACTCTCAGGATGAAAGTTTATCTTGTCGTTTTGAAATTTACTTTCAAGGTGTCGAGCTGGGAAACGGTTTCTATGAACTTAAAGATGCAGATGAACAGTATGCGCGGTTTGTCCAAGATAATTTGCAGAGGGAAAAAGCGGGTTTGAGACAACTCGCCATTGATCACCGGTTTATCGCCGCGCTCAGTTCTGGTTTACCCGATTGTGCCGGCGTGGCGATTGGCCTTGATCGTTTGATGATGATCGCCCTGAAGGCAAAAAAAATAACGGAAGTTATGGCTTTTCCAGTGACTAATGCCTGATCCCAACTAGGGTTTGCTGTTGGTTGAGTGCTTACCGTGTATAGTCGCTATTATCTGACCATATTTTAAAGGTGTTTCAGGCTGCATTTTCGCATTGAAAGAAATGGCATTTTTCTGAAATAATAAAATCACAGTCGAGCCCAGTTTAAAGCGCCCCATCTCCGCTCCCTTTTTTAAGTTGAAAGCATCATTTCCCTGATAATGAAAGGTCGTCACTTTGTTGTTTTTATTGGCTTTGACGGTGCCGTGCCAGACGGTTTCCATACTACCAACGATGGTAGCACCCACAAGAATTTGTGCCATTAAACCTACTTCGGTTTCAAACAGACAGATAATGCGTTCATTTCGGGCAAATAAATTAGGCACATTTTTTGCCGTTAAGGGATTCACGGAAAAGAGTTTCCCAGGCACATGTTTCATGCCAATGAGTTTGGCGTCAAGTGGCATGTGTATGCGGTGATAATCCTTTGGTGCGAGGTAAATAGTACAAAAATTACCATCATCAAATTTTTCTGCCAAATTTTGATCACCGGCAAATAAGTCCAGGCTGGTATAGTCGTGATTTTTTGCCTGAATTAAAAAGTTCTGCCGAATCCTTCCTGCCTGGCTCACCGCACCGTCAACGGGCGAAGCAACAAAACCCGCTTCACAAACAGGACGAATGCCAGCTTTAAGTGGGCGTGTAAAAAACTCATTAAATGTTTCATAGGACTCAAGATCGGGCTTGGCCGCTTCTTCCATATCCACTGCATACTTTTTTACAAACCACCGTATGGCCCTTTGGGTATTTGTTCCCATCGATTTATCGGCAAAATGGCCAGCTAATTTAGTCAGGCCATGTTGTGGAATTAGGTATTGAGGGATTGTTTTTAAACGCTCTATGTTCAAAAAGATGCTCCAGCAGTCACGTTTTAAAGTTTGTCATATTAAAACTTCAATTTAAAAGCAATTAATCTGCTACAAATTGTAAATCTAAATCACTAATTTTCCTAGAAAAAATTTATTATTTAGCGTCAAATAAAGTGAATTGAATCACAAATTTAAATACCCCGAGATAATCGAATGAATTATCGGCGTATTGGGGGATGTTCTGCTATCTTTAGAGGTATCTGTATTTTGTTGGAGTACCCATATGACCCTGGTTTTTGGGATGCTAATTGTTTTGGCTTCCGTATTCGGTGGGTACGTGCTTTCAGAAGGGGATTTGTTGGCACTGTGGCAACCTTTCGAGTTATTGATTATAGGTGGCGCAGCTTTTGGTTCTTTTGTTATCGCCAATCCCGGTAAAGTCATAGCGGGCGTCTTTAAAGGGGTGCCAAAGGTGATGGCGGGCAATCCTTATAAAAAAGCGCTTTATTTAGAGGCCTTGGCATTACTCTACGAACTGTTTAATAAAATTCGTCGCGATGGACTCATTGCCATAGAAAGCCATGTTGACGAACCGGAAAACAGTGATATTTTTAACAAGTATCCCATCGTTAACATTGATGCCCATGTTATCGAATTTATTTGTGACTATTTACGCATCATGATTGTTGGCGATATGAGTGCTTATGAGCTTGATAATTTGATGGATATTGAATTGGAGACACATCACGAAGAAATGTCTCAACCTGCAAATGCCTTGACCAGGGTTGCCGATTCTTTACCTGGCTTTGGTATTGTGGCTGCCGTTTTAGGTATCGTCATTACCATGAAATCAATCGGCGGACCACCTGAAGAACTCGGTATTCATGTGGCGGCAGCATTGGTGGGCACATTCCTTGGTATTTTATTGGCCTATGGTTTTGTTGCGCCGACAGCTCAGGCTTTTGAACACCAGGCAGCCGAAGAGAGTAAATTTTACGAATGTTTAAAAACGGCGATAATAGCCACTGTAAACGGGATGCCACCACAAATGGCCGTTGAATTTGGTAGAAAAACCATTTTTAAAAGCGAGCGGCCAAGTTTTACCGAACTTGAAGAACGCGTACGAATGACTTGACGGATCTATCATGGCAAGTAACGATCGACCGATAATCATAAAAAAATCAAAAAAACGTGCCCATAGTTTTCATGGCGGATCGTGGAAAGTCGCTTTTGCAGATTTTGCTGTGGCGATGATGGCATTTTTCCTAGTGTTATGGCTCTCTGATACAGCGTCTAATAAACAAAAACAATTTATCGCTGGATATTTTCAGGATCCGGGTGGTGCCATCATTGGGCCTGGCGGTGCAGATAAAGCCGTCATCGAGATGGCAGCACCCGAAGGGTCTATTGTGAAACCAGTTATAGAGGGAGAACCTGAACAAGCTCAAGCTGTGAATGACGATGATGTAGAAAAAATTGCGGCAGAAAAAGAACGCAAAAGACTGCAAAATCTCAAAGATAAATTGCAGGAATTAGTTGCGAGCAGTCCGGATTTAAGTGAAGCCAGAGATCAAATTCATGTAGATATTGTTCCTCAAGGCATTAGAGTTCAAATATTTGATCAGGAAAACCGCGCCATGTTTGCCGGAGGCAGTGCCTGGTTACAGCCGTACACAAAAAATATTCTCAACCGTTTGGCGCAAGTGATCAAAAAAGTACCTAATAAGGTTTCTCTCACGGGTCATACCGATCGGATACCTTACGTTGGACGCGCAAATTATAGTAATTGGGAGTTATCGACTGACCGGGCTAATGCTGCAAGAAGGCAACTGGTAAAAGGTGGCTTACCCATAACTCAAATAGCTAAAGTCGAGGGTTTGGCATCCTCGGTGTTACTGGACGAAAAAAATCCACGCAGTCCGGTTAATCGTCGAATAGAAATTATCATTTTAAAAAAATCGGCGGTAGAAGAATTAAAAAGAAGCATACTGGGAACGGAGTTGGATAATTTGGCGAAGGATGTCAATAAGGAAAAATAGTATGACATCTAGAAAGCTTGTCCCGCGACTCAAAGGAGTGCTTTGGGCACCATAGTGGAGAGCTCTCACTCTGGCAATACTGATGCCACTGGAAGATTACTCCACCACGGTCGGAATGACACTTTTTTTGTGGTGTTTTCTCTTAAGTACCGACCCATTTACCTGCATTTTGAAGTGGCACGGGTATAAACGTACTATGAAGCCGCTAACACTTACTATCAGGATACTGAAGTTTGAAGATGATTAAAATCAATATTAAAACATTTGTTTTTCTGATAGGTATCTTTACCTTGGTTTCATCGATTTTATTTGCCTGGCTTATTCTTGATTTAAAAAACAAAAGCGCGGCTTTAGAAGATATTCAATACAACCGATTTCTGATGTTCGAGAAATCGGATGAGCTGATACAGAGCTCTGATGATTTAAGCCGATTTGCACGAACCTATATTAATACCGGAGATAAAAAGTATAAGGATATTTATTTTCGCATTCTTGATATTCGCAATGGTCTTGCACCAAGACCTAGTAATCGGTCACTAATTTACTGGAATCTTTCCGAGAGTCAACGAAATAAACGCTATCCTTTAAAAAATCCGGAAGCGCTTAAAACCCAGATGTTGCGACTCCCTTATCTCCCCTACGAATTTGAGAAATTGGCAGAAGCGGAACACCATTCAAATGAGTTGGTACGTTTGGAAATTGAAGCATTCAATGCCATGGAGGGTTTATTTAAAGATGATGAGGGCAAGTACCGTATAACTGCTGAGCCCAATCCTTCCTTAGCCATAAAATTACTGACTTCCAGTGACTATCATCTATTTAAAGAAAAAATCATATTACCAATTGATGATTTTTTAACATCACTTTCAAATAGAACAAAACAATCGATTGCCAAGCAAAATGAATGGATAGACGATGACTTTAAAATAATAATCGTTTTGTTATCGCTGGATTTTATCGTTTTTTTTA
>CAZKUH010000075.1:0-8338 GCA_964555895.1 uncultured Enterobacterales bacterium | reverse complement strand
CATGGGTCAATTTTTCTTTTAAGGTTAATGCTTCTCCATCAAATTTTCCTTTGTTAATCCACCGTTGCAGTGAAGCTATTCCCCAGTAATCAAAAATTGTTGTTCGAGTCTTTTTACCATAGCCTGTATCAGCAACAGCCGCTTCAGCTAAATCCTGAGCAAAATAAATCATGATGGGTGCGGAATTGATTAAAGTTGCCACCACCATCGCTGGGAATGCTTTTGTTGCGTCTCCTGCGAAAGCGCTACTGGCAATTCTTTGTTCGTCATGATTTTCCAAAAAGTGCAGCATGTGATCTTGAATATCTGCAAATTTGTCATACAGCTCAATTAACTGATCTGTCGAGGCTCGACCTTCAATAATTGCTCGTTCGGTATCATAAAATCCCACCTTGTCGTAAATGTAATCCATTTTCCCTTGTCTGATATACTCTCTGTAGATAACAGGATTATAAATCTCGGCAATTAAAATAGCTTGTGGGTTTTCATGTTTGATCTGACTATTTAAATAACTCCAGAATTCAACGGGTACCATTTCGGCCATATCATAACGGAAACCATCAACACCCATTTTTAACCAGAATCGCGTAATATCTTTAAATCTTTTCCAGGTGTCAGGAATACTTTTATTGCTCCAATACTTAAAATATTCAGCTGTTGTCTTAAAATCATCCCCACTGTTAAAAGAAGGGAAATCTTTACTACCATCAGGTTTGACCGCAAAATTTAGTTTTACAGTCTCATACCAATCATTAATATCAGGCTGTGCTTTCCTAACATTATTACCCGTCCATTTTGCCGGGTTTTCTGCAAATTTATTATCAGCTAACGGGTTAGCTTCACCATTAAGGGGCGGATTATTTTTTAAAGCAAGCGGTGTTTTAAATTTCTCTCCAACCAGATAATAAAAGTTATTATCTCTTTTATACTGCTGGCTTTTATCATCATTATCGCCAAAACTGCCAATACCTTTTGGTGCCGATAGTGAAGCATAACCTCGGGCAACATGGTTAGGTACAATATCAATAATAACTTTTAAGCCATGTTTATGTGTACGTTTGATTAATGCTTTAAATTCTGCCAGACGATTTTGCGGATTTACGGCTAAATCCGGATCAACATTATAATAATCTTTGATGGCATAAGGAGAACCCGCACGCCCTTTCACTACATCGGGATCATCATCGCTAATGCCGTACTTTTTATAATCTCCAATCAACGCATGATGCAGTACTCCGGTATACCAGATATGGGTAACGCCCATATTTTTTATTGCAGTCAGTGCTTTATCGGTAAAATCTGCAAATTTCCCCACACCGTTTTCTTTTATTGTTCCCCAGGGCTTATTGGTTTGATTCAAATTGCCAAATATTCTGGGTAATACCTGATAAATGACGATTTTTCTGTCATTTAAATTTTTTGCATCACTTTGAATATGGAAAAGAAAAAAGGCGCTAATAACCAGACTCAGCAAAATTGGTTTTAATTTTTTCATAATAAAGCCGAAGAGACTAGATGGTTACAAAACATAACTGCCCACATATTTTTTTGTGTAAATAAACTTTGTTGAAAAACATCAAGATAAAAAGGCTTAACGGTAGGAGATGTTAAAAAAACCGCTCAACAAAAGTTAATTGAGCGGTTCTCCATCAACGGTTCTTTTACTAAACCTGGTAGCCGCCAGTTACGGAACCGGCGATACCACTAGGGTAGGCGCTAGTGGATCAGGGCCTGTTACCTCGAACTTGTAGATACCATCTGTGGCTATATTTACCGATAAATTATCATTCGATCCAGGTAACAGAACGTAACCTGAATTTAAAGGAATAACATCACCGGCAACTTGCGCGCCAAGATTGACCGCTGCCCAGTCTGCAGAAGCAACCTTAAAGGCATAACTTCCTGCAATCAGCGAAATATTGACACTGTAAACCGAGTTACCGGCATACACCATGGTATCCGCTTGTCCCCAGCCATTCATTGCACCGCGCAAGAATACCGGAGTCGCACCGAACGTTTTGGTTGTCCAGACCGTGAGGTTAGGATTGTCAATAAATGAAGCATCAAAAACGAATGAATATTCATCATCTGCAGGCACTGTGACCGACAAATTAGTGTTCGATCCTGCAACCAGTGGATATGTTTCGGTAGGTACAACATTGGCATTGGAACCCGCACCCATATTCACCGCAGCCCAATCCGCTGAAGCGACTTTGAAGGCATAAGTCCCAGCTAGCAGTGTCAGGTTAGCATTGTAAATGCCACCACCAGTGTAGAGCATCGGATCACCTTGACCCCAACCATTCATATCCCCTCGGATAAATACCGTTGTGCCGACGAAAGGTTCTGCATTAAAGACCTTGAGAGTGGGTGCAGTGGTATCAAAAGCATTCACTTCAAATACATAGGTCGCATCTATGCCAGCAGTGAAACTTAAATTAGCGCCACTGGTAACCAGATTTTTAACCACATCCTGCGCCACAACTTCATCGCCAGTTGCCACACCCAAATCTACTGTAGACCAATCCGCAGACGCAACTTTGAACGCATAGGTCGTACCACCTATCAGCGGTATGGAAGCACGGTAGACGCCATTACCTTTATAGCTCAAAGGATCAGCTTCACCCCAACCATTCATTTCACCACGCACAAAGACAGTAGTTGAACCATAAGGGACAACATCCGGTACGCCACTGGTTGCAAATGCTGAAAGTCCTGGACCCTGGCTAGCACCCTGGGGTTTTACAAATACTGCGGTTGTATACGCGGGAACGGTAAAAGTACCATCGCCTGTTCCTGCCGTAAAACTTGCCCCCTGAACGGTTGAATCAACGGAAGCGGCCTGAACAGCATCCAGTTGAAAACCTGCTGCGGTTAATATCGTCTGTGATTGAGACACAGCGGTACCATTGACGACTACAACAATGGCATCGTTAGCCGGATCTAAATCCGCGAGTCCTGTACCATCATCAATACTCATGACAATCAGCCCTTGCGTCTGATTTTGACCAATATTGTGGAATCCCACTCTGGCTGAAATATCTGCTTCCGTGGTCAATCTAAACAGCTTGCTACTTTTTCGAATGCTGAGGAATTCATTAAAAATATCCGAAGCAAAACTCACATCGGCAGCATTGGTCATGGTATTAGGGTTTGACGAAATACTCACTATTTCGCTCCACCTGAACTGATTATCTTGAGCTAAAGGTAAACCGACATTCCAGTTGTTACCCATCTTCATGAAATCAACAAAGTTGAACCAGTCACCCGAGTCAAAGCTATTTTTGTCCATCGATTTTGAACGCAGCAGCTCCTGTCCCATCTGTAAAAACGGGATACCCTGACTCAACAAAGGAATCGAAGCGGAGACATTTTGAATTCGCACACGATCAGAAGGACTAGTGGCTAAATTTAACCCAAACTGCAATTTATCCCACAGTGACTCGTCATCATGCTTGGAGACATAATTGATGACATCGGCCGGATCGTCAGCATAAGCGGAGGGAGAAAAACTGGCTCCAACACTGGCAATACCCCTAAAATCTTTCAGAATGTACTTCGACTGTGTGCCAGCCATGCCAATACGCACAATATCCTGTTGGCTCATATTGGCATCACTGCCATCACCACTAAACAGTGCGGTACTTCTAACACCATCACGCAGACGATCATTGAATGTGGCAATTTCAGTTCCTGCCATATTATCCTGGGTGGCATTAACAAAACCTAAATCACCTCGATACCAACCTTCTCCATAGAAGAAGGTATCCGGATCCACCACACGCACGGCATCCCGTGCAGCCAGCATTTGTGCTTTGGAACCGGCACTCATGATGTCAAAACGATAGGCGTCAATGCTATATTGGCTAGACCAGAGCACCAATGAATCATCCATAAACTTGTCCATCATACGATTTTCAAGCGCGGTATCATTACAACAAGTCGTTTGTAGCACTTGACCCGTTACAGGATCACGACGGTAATAATAACCAGGGACAACTTTGTCAAAAACTGAATTGGGGAATAACCCTGAGGAGTTTGTATGGTTATATACGACATCCAGAGAAACCCTCAAACCCAAATCATGCAAAGACTTGACCATGGTTCTCATTTCTATAATTCTGGCTACGCCATCCGCATTTGATGCATAAATACCGTCCGGCACATTATAATGCTGCGGATCATAACCCCAGTTGAAAGAATCATAATTTCGCATCGACTCAACCAATGCCTGAGCATCTGAAGAGTAAGGGGCATAACTTTCCATGACGGATTGTAAGGTAGCCGTTGCACTTTCCACCCCACAGACAGGTGCAGAACTATTGACCGCACACAAATCAGCCACTGTATCAGGTAAATCAACAATGGTGGCCGGATCCTCATTAATACTGCCAATATCATTCACCGGTAAAACTTGGAAATAATTCAAACCATTACTGACCAGTGATTGTAAATGTTGTACAGGAACAGAACTTGCCTCAGAAAATGCGAGGAATTTACCCCGATTAGCGGCTGTGGTACTCGCATCGCGGGCACTAAAGTCACGAACATGGCCTTCGTAAATAACCGCATCTTCCGGATCAGTAACTGTCGGTACGGTTTGTCCGTCCCATCCTGCAGGTTTTAAATCTGCATCATCCAGATTAACGAACTGTGAATACCTGCCGTTGGTAGCCAAAGAAACAGAATAGGGATCTGTCGATTCGATGACTTCAATTTTATCTGTTTTAGGGTGATAAACTGTCAACTCATAACGGAAAAACTGTCGATCCAGAGTGCTTCCTGTAAAACTCCAGATACCGGTGTTCGCATCTTCAACCATCTGTTCTGTGCTAACCAGCGCTTTGCTGGCATCATAGACTTTTAACTTCACATCCTGTGCTGTTGGTGCCCAAAGTGATGCCGTTATATCTGCACCATTGTAGGTAACCCCCAGAGTGGCTTCATCCGCATCAGCGGTACCCTTGGTATATAAGGCATCAAGAACTTTTGCCGACTGTACATGGGTGGCATTAATCGGTAAACCTGCCGCATCATAAGAAGCAAGCACAATCTGATCTTTTGCAATAGCTTTTGCCTCATCCGCAGTCCAGGTTCCAGTAAATGCCGTCCAGGTTTTTTGTAGTGGAATCAGTGCTTCCTGCTCCGGAGTCAAGGTAGTTTGCGTCAACACAATGGCGGTGCCATTAACACCGGTATTGGGATCCAACACCAAATCGGCCGCTGCTGAATAATGCAATTTAACTTCATTAAAAGAAGCCGGATCAATATTCCAGATTAAGGTATTGGTATCTATCCAGTTAGCTGCAAAATCCTGAATCACCGCACCGAGTTTTAAAATAGGAAATTCAAAAACACCAGGGAAACCGGAAATGGTCCAGTTCATTCTGACAAAATCCGGATCATTTTGCACCAGATTCATCTGGAAATCTGCCCCACCCATTTCCTTTTCATTAATATCATGGATAATAAAATTACCACAATCGCTATAACCCGGTTTCAAATTGAGGATCCAGTAAGCACCATAGTTGGGATCAATACCCGTATGCTGGACACCATTACCCCATGACGCAGCTAATGAATCCGCCGCATATGAATTACAGGTATCATTATTCCAAGTATGGAGTTTCCAGCGATCATAGCTGGTATCGGTGGCATCATTAGTAGAACCCTTATTCGCCCTGTTATAGAACAAAATCGCCTGATTAGCGCCAGGTTTGACACTCGGTGCAGGGGCATTGGGGTCAACACCCGCGACACAAGCATTATTGGCCGCATTGGGCACCAATGGTATCGGGCACTGCAAAGGCGGTGGGTCGATACATTGCGTTCCATCCACATTGGGGATCTGTGGTAAGTTACAGGTAAGGAGGTCTTTTCCAGTCGAAACCGAATCCTGACAACCACTTATTGCAATGGCGATTAAGAACAATGCAATGACTTTTAGCGTTTTTGAATAACTAAACATAAATTTAGCTCCGTTTTTTATTTTAAATAGTACTTAACCCAAATATCTCAAGCTAATCCTAGAATTTGTAATTTGCACCCAAGAAGTACTGGCGACCAAAAAACTGAATAGTGCCGGTAATTGCTTTGTTGCCAAAGTAAGTTTTTGTTGGCTCATCTGTGAGATTATTTACCTGAAACAGAATGCTGGTATTATCATCAACATTATAAGAAGCCTGATAATCAAATACGGTCTCAGCATCAAAATTGACCGTTTGCGTATCAATTGCCACCTGATCAGAAACAAACTTACCTCTATAACGAACATTCAAATGCGTATCAAAACCTTCATATTTCCAAAATATAGTGCCACTGAGAACCTGCTCAGATAACCCTGGGAATGAAGAATTGAATGTGGGGCCGCTAAAATTACTGATAAAAGTCACATCACTTTGGGTAAACGAGTAACTGCCCGAAACACCGAGCCCTGACCATAAACTGGGTAAGTCATCAAAAACTTGCGTATAAGACAGTTCCACACCTCGAATGTAACCACCCTGACGATTGTTGACCGCGATAGAATAACTGCCACCAGGAATAACTGGTACAGGTGGAAGACCTCCAGCATTATCAGGTTCTTTACCTGGAACAAAATCAGGGACGACAAAACCATTGGCCGCAAAATCGAAATTAGGAATGGTTATGTTTTGAATAAATGACTTGATATCCTTATAAAACAACGCGGCGACAAACGCCCCTGAAGAATCTTCAAAATAATGCTCATAGGATAGATCGTATTGATTAGCATAAAATGGTCTTAATAAGGGGCTGTTTCTACTGGAGAAAAACATTTTACCAGAATCGCTAAAGGTAATACTGGCATCAGATGCCAGGCGATTAATCGGTGCCCGAGACATTACTTTAGCAGCGGCAAAACGTATTTGTGAATTATCATTAATGCGGTAATTTAGATTGAATGAGGGCAAATAATCCGTATAAGTAATACCTTCAATGGCCGGAGCATATTGATTATTAATCAAGCCTGCATTATCGGTAACATTTTGGGCGCCTAATTGAGCACTACCACTGACATCCGTCAAGGTAGTGGCAGATTGATCCGTTTTGACAATTCTCAGTCCGACATTACCGGTAACTTCACTACCTAACACTTCCATATCTAGGTTCGCCATAAAGTAAGCCGAAAGTACATTCTCAAACACTTCACCACTTTGTAACACTGACCAAGCGGTACTGTTGTTAATCACGCCATTGGCATCAGCTCCCCAGGTTTGTACCGGTTGACCGACACCACCGGGGAACCAGGCATTTAACGCAGCAGGGATATTGATGGCCAGATAATTTGGAAAGCCTGAAAATGCACCACCGAAACTAACGACCTGAGCCAGACCGGGTGTTAATGCCAACGGAGGTTGACTACTTAAAAACGCATTGTCAGCACCATATTGGTATACCGAGCGATCGTTGCTGTATTTTCTTTCAGAATACCTGACACCTGCTTCTATTGAAGAAAAGAAATCATTTCTAATAAATTCATACTGACCATCAAATTTTATCGCTGAAACTTCATCTTTACTTTGATAGGGAAAAATACCGTACTTACTTAACATCACGCGATTTAAATCCGTGAATGACTGATTGAATCCCAGATCGGGTAAATTTCCGCCGTTGAGTAAATAGGAAATTGATACGTTTTGGTCAAAAGCAGGAACCGCCGCATTGGCATCTTGTGCCACCAGCCCCCAGACCAAGGCATTACGGAAATCACTGGTAGTGGACGAATTGGACAAATCGACACTTAATGTAGTGCGGTTGTTTATTATCCACTCACCATTTACGCCCAAATTCTGCAAGTAATCCTTGTCGGTATTATCATCATTGGCAATTTCAACCCGGGTATTACTATTTAAAGAACGGTTAAAGGTACCCCCGATGACAACGTTATCAACAATAACGGGATTGACGATATTTGCCAATGCCGCATCGAACTTGACGCGGAAGCCTCTGGCAAATGCCTTTCTATCAAATTTTGAAATAAAAGCATCAGCCTTCAAAGTAAAACTATCATTCGGCGCCCATTCTATGGCTGCCATATAGGAATCTCGTGTTTCTTCACCGCCTAAATGCTGCATTTCGAAACCTTCACTGACCCATTCACATTCCGGACAACTGGCTGGTCCCTGGGTATCACCCACAACACCATCCACATCTTGTAATGCATTAGGGGCAAAACCAATAAACTGGGTTGCGACACTGGGTTGGAACAAGCGGGCATAGCCCACAGATAAACCCACCGTATCCTCCAGAAACTTACCCTGATAGGAAAAGCTCAAACGATGACCGTTACTTTTGGCATCATATACCTGGCTGGCAC